>JBBIQC010000025.1:0-4452 GCA_037442585.1 Oscillatoriales cyanobacterium bin_317 | reverse complement strand
ATGCATTGCAGGCCACCCGCCAATCGGTTTCAGATATGCGCTCTGATCCACTTCAGGGTCGGTTATTGGAGGATGCGATCGCCACTCTCTTGCAAGAATTTCAGCGCACAACCGGGGTGCAACCGGAGTATCAAATTCAACTTTCTCGTCCCCTGTCTCATCAACTCAGTACGGTGATCTACCGAATTGTGCAGGAGGGACTGACGAACATCTGTAAACACGCTCAGGCCACTGCTGTGCAACTGCATCTGCGATCGCAGGACTCCGGCCTCTCCCTGACCCTGCAAGATAATGGCAGTGGCTTTCAGGTAGCAGCCAATCGCTCTGGGTTTGGCCTGCAAGGAATGCGCGAACGGGTATTGGCTTTGGGCGGGGAGTTAAACATTACCAGCGATCGGGGAGCCGGCTGCCAGATTGTCGCCACCTTTCCGAATCCTGACAAACATTAAAATTTATTCACAGAAATACATCTGGGGGGGATTTAAACTCGATTTAGTGCTTTGCAGGACATCCCTATGATTCGGTTGCTGTTGGTGGAAGATCAGGAAATTGTCCGTCGCGGGTTGAAAACCTTACTGGAAACAAAGCCTGACCTGCAGGTTGTTGGGGAAGCAGGGAACGGGCAACAGGCGATCGAATTAGTAGCACTCCTGCACCCCACCAACCACCAACCCGATGTGATTTTGATGGACATCCGGATGCCGATTATGGATGGGGTAACGGCTACGGAGCGTTTGTGTCAACAATTTCCAGGAATCAAAATTCTGGTTCTCACTACCTTTGACGATGCCCAGTACATTGCAGAAGCATTGCGGGTAGGCGCAAAGGGCTACCTCCTCAAAGATACTCCTTCCGATGAACTAGCCGAGGTGATTCGTTCCATTCATCGGGGCTACACCCAATTTGGGCCAGGAATTCTGGAAAAGATGATGGCTCGCACACCCACCTCCGAGGCCGATCCTCCCGAAGCCTTGCCACCCGGTCTGCAAGCTCTCACGGCCCGCGAAAAACAGGTGCTGCGGATGATTGCTACGGGAGCCAGTAATCGAGAAATTGCCCAGGCATTGTTTCTCTCGGAAGGGACGGTGCGAAACCATATCTCCCACATTCTCACTCGCCTCAATCTCCGCGATCGCACCCAGGCCGCGATTATTGCTAACTCCTGTCTATCCTGGTTGGAAAAGGAGTAAGCCCATGACAAATGTCATGGTGCGATCGTGACTTTTAGGGGGTAGAAGCCATGACATTTAGGGGATGAAGGCTCCCTTGCCGATTCGATATTCTATGAGCATCGAACTTAAGGAGGCCCCTCCAATGACTCTTATGTATCGCGGTATTGCCTACAACCAGTCTGCTGCAGTAAGTGTTTCTACTCCCAACAGAGTGACCGGAAAGTACCGGGGTGCCGAGACGCACATCGTTCACCCAACTGAAGCACCAGTGCATCCATCCCGCTGCAACCTGAAATACCGGGGAGTTCCCTATCAGTCCACAGCTAACCCGGTGTTACCGAGTGGCTGGGTGACTGCGTTTTAAGGTGCGATCGTACCCATTTGTCTGGCATTCATTCTTTATTCACTAACTTAGGAGCCCCACTCATGCAACTGATCTATCGCGCTCAGATGTTCCGTTACGTTGCCCGTCCCTCTGTTCTGCGGCAAAACCCCCGTGCTGTGAATTGGCGCTATCAGATTGCAAACTATATTGATCATCCTCCCTTTCAAGCTGTTCAATGTCTGCGTGAAACACGCGCATTCAACTGGCGTTTTCAAATGGTCTTAGAAAGTTAATTTCAGCATCATCAAGATCCCTGGAATCACAAAGATTCCAGAGATCTTGATGTAAATGAACATGAGCGATCGTACTTTAGTTGAAAGGCGATCGCTCTTTTTTGACGAAAGTTGTATGACGTTTGACGAAAGTTGTATGACGAAAATCATCTGGAATACATGACGTTTGGACGACGACTCATCGTCAATCAGAGCAGTATTCCATCAAGATCGAACTAAGAATATTTTCAATCATGCCGAAGTCCATACTCTGCAATATCAAATGTAATTTAAACCTTGGCCAAGTCCAGAACCGTAGTTTTTCTTATGGGAAAACTCCTGTTCTCTAGCTGGACTTGATTTAGTATCCAAATCAGAACTTCAATTGGAAGTTTTATCAGAAACGACAAAGAAATCTATTTCTCGTAGAAGTCTATATATGAAATGGGAAATGGTTAACGGCAAATTGATGAGCCGCTGGTTCCGAAATCCTGACTAACCAGCTTGAAAGTGGCGAACTGAGACTATCTCAGCCACCGACCAGGCAATACCGTTATTCGTGATTGTAAAAATCGTTATCCCTGGGCAACTTCTATCGTGAGGCTGGAAAGCCTGTATCCACCAACACCACTGCAGTTAAAAGTCATCTATCATTTAGCTACAGCACTTTCTAACAGAATGGCAAGGGCACACAAATAGGTGAAGTATGGCAGTCAAAAGCCCAAACTTTATTCTTTATGCTCAACATGGTTGGGCCGATGATTGCCAGGGAATTGCAGTCCTGGCTGCCAGCCTTGCAGAGTCCAATACGCTGGTGATTACCCCCAGTTTGGGATATCTGCGTACCTGGCTGCGGATTGAACCGTTGATCGAGACGGTTGAAGAACTGGTAATCAACACGTCTCTGCGTTATCCCAAAGTTCCGATTCGCATCATTGGCCATTCTCTGGGTGGACTGATCTGGCTGGAGGTATTGAACCGCCATCCTGAATGGTTTGACGATGTCGAGTCATTAGTGCTGGTGGGGTCACCTGTGGGAGGAGCAGATTTAGCCCGAATCCTGGATCCTTTGGGAATTGGATTGGGAATGGCGCGAGATTTAGGCGTGAATCGCAGAACCCTGGCGGAGGCGATCGCCGCTCAGATTCCCACCCTGGTGATTGCCGGAGACATTGATGGCGGTAGTGATGGCACGATTCCAGTGTCATCCACTAAGATCTTTGGGGCGGAGTTTGTGCTTTTATCGGGAGTCTCTCATGCCGCCCTGAGAAACCATCCTGCTGTGGCAGTAGCCATTCAAGGGTTTTGGCTCTTACCGAAAGGCCCCCATCCTGAACCAGACCTCGCCCATATCCTGATTCGTCGCTTGCAACAAATTCCTGGGATGACGGATGGGCACTACCGGGACTTTCGCTGGGCCAAAGTGTTCCTTACCTTTGAAAATGGCGTAACCCTGCGGCTCTGGAAAGATCCTCTGGGCATTCCCCATGTCTTTGTTGCTTGTCCTCAAGGAAATTGTCTTTACAGCGGTTTTGTAGGCTGGCTTCACATCAAGGAACTAGAGCAAGAACTGAACACCATGCAGCGAGAACGGGAAGCCCAGTTAATTTGATTGCTCCAACTTCAGCCTTATGTTTATGCCGTAATGATAGTGCCCCGCTCAAGAAAATCTCAGCCAGCCAGGAGGGTTGTGAGATAAGCTGAAGGCTAAAGGCTGATGGGAGAGTGCTCAAATCATGCTATTTCGTCTGATTCTGCTGCTGGCGATCGCCGCTGTAGTAGTCCTGTTCACGCTCCAGAACCTGACTCCGACCCTGGCGCTAACGTTTTTGGGAATGAAAACTCCCGCGTTGCCGTTCTCCTGGTGGGTGTTGGGAGCGTTGGCTGCGGGTGCTTTAACGACAATGGCGATTAGTTTTCTGTTTAGTCTGTCCCATTTTGTGGCGCGGCAGTTCCTGCGATCGCAGTTTAAACGAGCAATGCGACGAGCTACGGAAAATCCCCCCGCTCCAGCCACGCCTCGCGCAGATTCAGCTAGGGCAGCAGAGGATGCAGCCAAGACCTACCGCCAGGATGATTCCGCATGGCAGGATTGGAGCGGTTACGAGACATCCACTCCGCGTGCATCATCAACCGCCACATCTACATCGACTGCCGCCGCTCCGGATTCTCTGGATGATTGGGAAGCCCCTGCCAGTGAGGATTGGGAGGAAACTCCGCGCGAGCGCACTCCAGCCTCCCGTCCTGAAACACCCCCTACTCAACGGCCACGCACCGAGTTTGCAAAACCCCAGGAACCCCGTCGCCGCGATCGTTCTGGTTCCACCTACTCCTACAGCTACCGCGACTCAGAACCGCCACCTCGCCCCAAAGAACCCGTGGTCGATGCCGATTATCGGGTGATTGTCCCCCCTTATCGGCCTCTGGATGACGTGCCTCCGGTGGCTGAGGAAAATGCCGACGATTGGTTTGAAGAGGACAATGACGCATCCTGGGAAGGAGAGGGGCGCGATCGTCCCCGGCGTTAGTAACACAGATCTTTAGTTTTTCCGTATAACGACCCCGTTCACCCGCCGCTAGTAACTTTTCGGACTCCACGAAGAGACTCCGTACGGTCGGTGTGCAACGGGATTATGGGGGGACGAGGCTGAGAATGAGTAGTACATCAATAGTACACTCTACT
>JBBIQC010000024.1:0-18646 GCA_037442585.1 Oscillatoriales cyanobacterium bin_317 | reverse complement strand
CTCTTTAACGCGCCCTGGAGGACTCGAACCCCCGACATCAGGTTTTGGAGACCTGCGTTCTACCAACTGAACTAAGAGCGCAAGGGAACAGAATTGATTGTGTAGCTTTAGTGTAGCAGGTTTGGTATTTGTCATTCGTCATTGGTCATTTGCTGCAGCAATTCTCAGTATGAGAACCGTTCTCAATTTCTGTATAACGACAACGGCTGAAATACTGATTTTCTCGTTAGCTCTATGCAGAACTCGATGCCTTTGCAACCCGAAAAACAGTACGAGAGTACCAAAATGAGAATTGCTGCATTTGCTGTGAATCTTTTGCCAACAGCAAGTAGCCTCAGAGGGATACCAAAGGCAACAAGTTGCAGAAAAGCCGCTTGCGATCGCGGCTCTGCCCTTGTTGCCTCCTTGCCAATGACCAAGGACAAATGACCAAGGACTAGATTGCGCGATCGAACCGTTGTTTGAGGCGAGTCGCTTTACCCACCCGATTCCGCAGATAGTACAGCTTGGCACGACGAGCTTTACCGCGACGCAGTACCTTTATGCTGTCAATGCGGGGGGAGTGGAGGAGAAACACCCGCTCTACACCGACACCTTGAAAGATTTTGCGGACTGTAATGTTCTGATTGATGCCAGCGCCTCTTTTGGCAATCACCACCCCTTCGTAGGGCTGAGTCCGTTCTTTGCCACCTTCTTGAATGATGACACCGACTTTTACCGTGTCACCCACATAAATGACTGGTAGATTCGTTTTCATTTGTTCCGCTTCAATCGAGCGGATAATTTCCTGGGCGTGCATAGTCCTGGCCAAAAACTCACAGTCTTTAACTATAGCGGGTTGAAAGGCTGAAAGTCTAGTCCTGAAACCGGATTTGTTTTTGGAACCCTTAAGATCGGCTTAAATCTCCTCTAAAATCCCCCTTTGGAGGATTGAATACTCATGGAAAGTTCACTATGTAATAAGAGTTAAATGCTTCAGGGTTAAATGCTTCCAGTGTTTTGGCTGTTAATTTCAGGATCTTAAAACATGCTCACAGTTCTGGCTTCAGGTGCATGGCAGGGTAACAGGATGTCTTCCCTGCTGGCGATGCACATTCCCGATGGGTTTTTGAGTCTGCCCATCAGTTTAGTGACCTGGGTTGTTGCGATCGCCCTGATCGCCATTTGTTTAAAACGGGTGCAAGCGGAATATCAGGAACGGGCTGTTCCTCTCATGGGAGTTTGTGCCGCCTTCATTTTTGCCGCTCAGATGATTAATTTTCCGATTCCGGGTGGAACTTCTGGACACCTGTTGGGCGGCACCTTAGCTGGAGTGTTGTTAGGCCCCTGGGCAGGTTCCCTGGTGATGGCGGTGGTGTTTATTGTTCAGAGTGTGATGTTTCAGGATGGGGGCTTGACTGTTCTGGGTGCCAATATTTTCAACATGGGGTTGATTGGCACGTTTGGCGGCTACTACCTGTATCGGACGATTCGCTTTGCAATTGGGCGCGATCGCTGGGTAGGGATGGCAACGGGTGTTGCAGTGGCCGCATGGACAAGTGTGGTCGTGGCAGCGACGGCTGTTGCTTTTCAGTTAGCTCTGTCGGGCACGGTGCCATTAGCAGTCGCACTGGCGGCGATGACAGGCTGGCATGTGTTGATTGGCATTGGTGAAGCGATTATTTCGGTGGTGACGGTCAGTTTTATCTGGCGTACCCGACCTGATTTGTTTTATGATCCGCCCCGGAAGCAGCGTTCTGCGGTACGTCCCCTGGTGTCTCGTTAACGGCTTTAACTTTACGTTTTGTGGAGACTGTCATGACTCGCGATCGCCTCAATACTCGCAATCGTGCCCTGGTAATTGCTGGTCTGGGTACGGCGTTGCTGATTGCTATTTTTCTGTCCCCGTTTGCCAGCAAGGATCCCGATGGCCTGGATCGGGTTTCCCAGGATCTGAAATTTGATCAGAAGGCCGCTGAGGATCATCCCGCTAAGCAACTTCCCTTTTATCTGGTGTTCGAGGAATATGCCCTGCGGGGCGTGCCAGCACCGATCGCCACTCCGATCGCTGGCCTGGTAGGCACTCTCGCCGCCTTTGGACTGGCCTGGGGAATTGGCAAACTGGTGATTCCCAAAGCGCCAACAGCAACTCCGCCCCACTCTGACGAGCCGCTGGAGTAGAAAGCACTCATGCTCTTGCTGCACCTGGGAGTTGTCCATCTGGATGTAGACAGCAAACGTGCCACTCCCTGGCATACTCTAGTGCCTCAGACCAGAGTGCTGTGTGTGGTGCTGTCAGTTTTTGCCATTTCCTTTACCCCCAATGGTCAGTGGTGGACGTGGGGGGTCTACGCGATCGGAATTCTAGGACTACTCTTGCTCAGCCAGGTCACCTGGTCAGTCCTATTCCGGCGGCTGATGATGGAGTCTGCCTTTGTTGGTGTTGTCCTGCTGGGAACCTTATTTCGTGAGGGAGGACAGGTGCTGTGGCAGTGGGGCTGGCTTAAGATCACGACGGCTGGATTAACCATCTTAGGCAGTGTCACCGTGAAAGCAGTGCTCTGCCTGATCCTGCTTAACGTATTGACTCTTACCACTTCGGTTCCCCTGCTGTTGCATGCACTCGTGGCTCTGAAGGTGCCACCGCTCCTGGTAGCGATTATGGCTTCCATGTACCGTTACATTGCCGTACTGGTTGATGAATTTACCTCCATGCGACGAGCAGCCCTGTCGCGAAATTTGATGGGTAACCGGAACTGGCAACGATTAGTGATTGGCAATATGTTTGGTTCCTTGTTCATCCGCACCTATGAACAGGGGGAACGAGTGCATCAAGCCATGCTGTCACGGGGCTATGAAGGTATCCCTCCCGTTGCTGATCTGCCCACAAGTAGCAGATTAGACATGATGGCCTTAACACTGACGATCCTGGTGGTGCTTGTGGGACAGGCGATCTATCTGTTCTAAGGGCATCCGGGTTGGTGCAGGCGGATACTGGATCAGGTTGTCCTTTGTCCTTTGCAAACAGCTATTCGCCGATGACCAATGACGAATGACCAATGACAATTTTGTTAGAAAGTTAACTGTGTCCACCGACCGACTTGTCATGTCTCGCTTTACGTCTGAGTGTTCTCGTTTCCATGCACCACAACCCAATTACGATTACCAACCTGAGTTATACTTACGCAGACGGCACTCAAGCGCTGACAGATATTAACCTCTCCATTCGGGCGACGGAACGGGTGGCACTGGTCGGAGCGAATGGGTCAGGCAAGTCAACTCTATTACTCCACTTTAATGGGTTACTGATGGCTCAAACGGGAAACGTTGTCGTTGGGGAGTTGCCGATCGAGCCTCAAAACTTGAAAGCCGTGCGGAATTTTGTTGGCCTGGTGTTTCAGAATCCGGATGATCAATTATTCATGCCGACGGTGTGGGAAGATGTGACGTTTGGTCCACTGAATCAGGGGTTACGGGGAACTGCGCTCAAGGAACGGGCGATCGCTGGGATGCAGGCGGTGGGGCTGGATGCTGAGTCCTATGGCCCCCGCAATGCTAATAATTTGTCAGGTGGAGAAAAGAAGCGGGTGGCGATCGCGGGAGTGCTGGCGATGAAACCGCAGGTGTTGGTGCTGGATGAACCCTCTGCCCAACTTGACCCCCGCAGTCGTCGCCAACTCATTCAGTTACTGGATTCTCTGCCGCTGACCCAACTGATTGCCACCCATGATCTAGACCTGGCTCTGGAACTGTGCGATCGTACCGTCGTGTTAGCGGAAGGACAGATAGTTTATGATGGGCCAACCGAGCAGATTATGAGCAATGCCGAGTTGCTGCAGCAATATGCGCTGGAAATGCCTCTCAGCTATAGCCGTCCCTACTGCTTGATCAGCCATGCTCCGGTGGTATAGTAAATTCTTTCATACCTCTGACGTGCCATTGTCATACCAACGTCCTGAGGGGCGGCTAAACTGGATTTTTCTATCTCTAGTGCTTACTGTTGTCACGCTATGTCCTTTCCCACTCACCTTCATCGCTACACCCGTTTGAGTCTGTTATTTGCCGGATGCTTAACCCTGACACTGATAACTGGCACCCCTGTTTTCTCTCAACCCGCTTCATCCCAATCCATTGCAACCGATAGCGCTGTACTGGCAAAACCCAGCGTTCTCAGTCAACAAGCCTCTATTAGTCAAAAAACGGCCACCCCGACCAGTCCATCTACCCCTTCTCTCACTCAGGGAGTCCGGAAAACGGTTTTGAGTAATGGCCTGACGGTCTTGACCAAAGAAGTGAATACGGCCCCCGTGGTGACAGTACAGATCTGGTATCGTGTCGGCTCCCGCAATGAGGCTCCGGGAGTAAACGGCATTGCCCACCAGTTAGAGCACCTGATGTTTAAGGGGACGAAGGAACGCCCGATTCAGTTTGGCCGATTTTTCAGTGCGTTGGGCAGTGAGTCGAATGCCTTTACCAGCTACGACATGACGGCTTACTTTGGCACAGTGGAGCAGGATAAGGTGAATGCGCTGCTGGTGCTGGAAGCCGATCGCATGCGCAATTCCCTGATTGGCGAGAAGGAATTAGCCAGCGAAAAACGAGTGGTGATTTCAGAATTGCAGGGCTACGAGAATAGCCCCAGTTATCGCCTGAGCCGAGCGGTGATGCGGCAAGCCCTGCCTAACAGTCCCTATGGCTTGACCGTTGGGGGCACCAAGTCGGATGTGGAAAAATTCACCGTGGATCAGGTGCGCTATTATTACGACACCTACTACCGTCCGGATAATGCCACCCTGATTGTGGTGGGCAACTTCAAGACCGATGAGTTGCTGAAACAGATTGAAGCCACCTTTGGTCAAATCCCTAAACCAGCGACACCATTGCCGAGAGATACTGCCGCTGCCGCTTTCGGAAGCAAACCTGCAGGTGGAACCAGCTCTGCTAATCAGGAGCCAATTGTATTACGGGAACCAGGGAGCGCGTTCTTGTTACATGCGGTCTATCCCTTACCAGCGGTGAGTCACCCAGATGTGCCTGCCCTGCAACTCATGGACTACATTTTGACGGGCGGCAGAAGTTCCCGTCTCTATCAATCTCTGGTGGAGAGTGGGTTGGCCAGTGGGGCCGAGGGAGGAGCCGCCAACATGATTGCGGGTGGTTGGTATGAGTTTTCAGTCACGGCGGCTCCCGGCAAGGACTTGAAAACGGTGGATCAGGCGTTACAACAAGTGGTTACAGACCTGCGCGAGAAAGGGGTGACTCCCGAAGAGTTAGAGCGGGCCAAAGCCCAACTGCGAGCCTCTATCATTTTGCGTAATCGTGACATCACCAGTCAGGCCTATCAGTTGGGGGATGATCAAATCTCTACAGGAGATTACCGTTATACCGATCGCCTTTTAGCCGCGATCGGACAGGTGACGGCAGCCGATGTGCAACGGGTGGCTAGCACCTACCTGGCTCCCAGCAGTCGAACAGTGGGCTTTTTTGAACCCACTACGGTGGGAGGAACAACAGGAACCAGGACAGGGGGTGTCTCTCCAACCAGCGAAAACTTTAGCCCTGGAGTCCCTGTAGATCCGGCTGAATTGGCCAAGTACTTACCCGCAACTCCAACCCTGGCACGACCAGTAAATCAACCGCTGCTCGAAAAGCTGACGCTGAAGAACGGCTTACAGATTCTGTTATTGCGCGATCGCAGTACCCCAACCGTTACCCTCAGTGGCCATATTCAGGCTGGCACTGCTTACGATCAAGCGGAAACTGCAGGATTAGCCAGCCTCACCGCCAATAACCTGATGAACGGTACTAAAACTCAGGATGCACTGGTGATCGCCAAAGCTTTAGAAAATCGGGGAGCCAGCCTTGCCTTTGGAGCCAATCGAGAAGGGGTGGGAATTTCCGGTGAGGCTCTAACGTCAGATTTGCCAACCTTGATTCAGGTACTGGCTGATGTGCTGCAAAATGCTAACTTCCCGGATAAAGAATTAGAACTGAGCCGTCAACAGGCATTAACCGCGCTGCAACTGGAACTGGATAATCCTGGCCGTCTAGCACGCCGTACCTTCCAGCAGGCAGTTTATCCGTCTACCCATCCTTTTCATACCTTTCCCAGCGAAACCAGCCTGAAACAGCTCACGCGCGATGATCTGGTGCGCTTCTACCAAACCTACTACCAGCCCGATCGCACCGTCTTAACCCTGGTGGGAGATTTTGACCCGATCGGCGTGCGTAACCTTCTGGTCAAAGAGTTGGGAAGCTGGCAGAACAAGGCCGCAGATGCCCAACTGATCTACCCAACCGTGCCCCTGCCGCAAAGCACGACCCGCCTGAATCCTACTCTGCCAGGGAAAACTCAGTCCGTTACCTTCATGGGCTACAACGCGATTGATCGTAAGGATCCCCGCTATTACGCCTCACTGGTGATGAATCAGATTCTTGGCGGCGATACCCTATCCAGTCGTCTGGGAACCGAAATTCGCGATCGGCAGGGACTCACCTACGGTATTTACAGTACGTTCCAGGCCGGAATGCAGCCCGGTCCCTTCCTGATCTCGATGCAAACGGCTCCGGAGGATGCCGATCGCGCCATTGCCAGCACCATTAAACTGTTACAGCAAATTCGAGAACAGGGCGTAACTGCGGCTGAAGTGGCTGCAGCCAAGCGATCGCTGACCAGTGCTTATCCGGTTGAACTGGCTTCCCCCGATGCTCTAGCCAATGCTTTGCTGATGAACAAGGTCTACGGATTGCCCCTGGATGAGATTCGCCGATTTCCTGCCCAAATTGAGGCTGTCACCCTGGCACAAGTCAATCAGGTGATCAAAGACCTGTTGCATCCCGACAATCTGGTAATTGTCACCGCTGGCCCACCCACCGCCACCTCCCAAACCCAGAGCAACCAACCACAAAGCAATCAGCTACAGACGAATCAATAAAGCCTGGAGCAGAATTCATCATTTTCCCTTCTGCTTTCTGTCCTCTTGGTTCAGGTTCAGGATGACAGCTGCACCTGGATAGAGCCATCAGCCAGTTTCGATTTAGGGAACCCTTATTGCGTCAGAAAAGTATGGGAGGATGACCGTATATCCCATACCATGCCAACGTTTCAATTCATCATGTTGCAAAATTTAAGACATCACAGCCTGCAACTCTGCCTCAGTCTGTTGATCGGGCTGCTCATGTGGTTAGCCATCAGTGCTCCCAGCAAGGCGGCCACCTCCAATGCCAGAGCCGATTTATTACGCCAACCGCCGATCGAAATCAATGTCAGCCTGGGTAATGCCGCCAATGAATTGAAGTTTTTTCCAGACACCCTGCAATTCACAGCGGGGAAACGGTATAAACTCATCCTCACTAATCCCAGCAGCAGCAAACACTACTTCACCGCAAAGGACTTTGCCGATAGCATCTGGTCGCAAAAAGTGGAAGCGGGCGGTGTTGAAGTGAAAGGGGCCATCAGTGAACTGGAATTAAAACCAGGTGCAACTGCCGAGTGGGTCTTTGTTCCCATTAAATCCGGCACCTATGAACTGCATTGTTCCATTCCGGGGCATGCCGAGGCGGGTATGGTCGGGAAACTGGGAGTTTCTGCCTCAACAAAGGCGGCTTAGGAAACAAATGGTTTAGGAAGTCAGTTGGTTTATCAGTTCCCCAACTCTCCAGTTCTATAATTAGGGTAAGTTAAAGATTGGTAATATTGCTTTGCAATACTGGCTCACTTCGCTCTTCTAACCGCATGAACCTTCTGACTCAACTGCTAAACCAACCTGCCCTGCCTGCTCCCAGCAAACAACGTCGTGGCATTGAAATTAAGTCCCCCCGTGAAATTGAAATCATGCGGCAGGCATCCCGGATCGTGGCAACGGTACTGAAGGAGATTGCCGAACTGGTCGAACCGGGAATGACCACGGCAGATCTGGATGCTCATGCAGAAAAGCGAATTCGGGAAATGGGAGCTACCCCCAGTTTCAAAGGCTATCATGGCTTTCCTGGCTCCATTTGTTCCTCATTGAACCATGAAGTCGTGCATGGGATTCCCAGTAAGCGCAAAGTCATCCGCTCTGGCGATGTGCTGAAGGTAGACACAGGAGCTTACTTTGAAGGCTTTCACGGCGACTCCTGCATCACGATCGCGGTCGGAGAAGTCACTCCTGCTGCTGAGAAACTAATCCAGGTTGCCGAAGAAGCTCTCTATAAAGGCATTGAACAGGTACGAGCCGGAGCTTTTCTGCTGGATTTGGCGGGAGCGATCGAAGATCACGTTAAAGCGAACGGATACAGTGTAGTGGAAGATTTTACAGGACATGGAGTGGGCCGCAACCTCCATGAAGAACCTTCCGTGTTTAACTTCCGCACTCATCAAATGCCCAACGTCAAACTGCGGGCAGGCATGACCCTCGCCATTGAACCGATCGTCAATGCTGGCTCCAAGGTGACTCGTATTCTCCGCGATCGTTGGACGGCGGTAACCGTGGATAACTCCCTCTCCGCCCAGTTTGAACATACTGTTCTGGTGACGGATACGGGCTACGAGATTTTGACCGATCGCATCAGCCTCTAACCCTTAGCCAGCGCCAGTTGGGACGGTTCCATTCATAGATGCCCTGAATTTCGTATTCTGCGCCACTCTCAAAACGCACCACACAACTGGCATGGCGATGGGCATCTTCCAGGCTAGCATCCGCTTCCCGCACACTCACCACCGTACAGGGGAACCACTCCCGGCTGCAGGGGCCGCTTTCCTGTACCCATTCCCATAGCCCATTGGTAATTTCAATGCGATCGCCGACCTGCAACCGCAGCGTCTCATCGTCCTCCGGATTGTCATAGGCCGCCAGGTGAGAGGGTTGCACTTGCTCCAGCCACTGGGTGCCGTAGCGATCGCGAATAAATTGCACTACACCAGAATCACGGCCCTGCAGCCAATCGTTGAGCAGAGTGGTTTTCCAATCTAAGCCAGCCTGAGCCTGGTGGCGCACAAATTGCAACAGGGCTTGCCGCTCGGCTGCAGACAGTTGGGTCAGGGGGTTAGCCAATGTACCCTGTCCATCCTGGTCTGTTATCCCCAATGCCTGCCAGAGAATCTGCTGTTGTTGGGCAGTCAGGGGGATGGCAGCCACTTCACACTGATGAAACGCGGCTTGGAGAGCGGCTGAAATTTCATCGGGCGTCATAAGAGAGACGGCATTTGCAGATAATTTGTCCTGGATTCAGGATAAGCTGAAAAGCGGATCCGTTGTCATCAACTCGCCCTCTCTGCTTCGTGCTCCTAACATTGTTTGCGATCGTCCGCCCTGATCTGCGCTCACCGTCTAGCATGAAAATCAGCCTTCCCTTCTGCCTTTTGCCCTTTGCTTTTTGCCCTCATCCCGCCATGATGCTTCCAATCCGGTTTCAAGCCTTAGTGGTTGTGCTGCTCAGTTCTCTGCTGTGGGTGTTTACCACTTGGCTCGCCCCACCGGCCCTGGCCCTGACGCAAATTCGGCTATTTGATATTTCCTATCACGAATGTCCCGCTGATTTGGCTCAAGGAGCGGTGACCAGTGGTGGCACCACGATGGCAGCGAATTGTTTTATCGTCACCGGAAAAGCTGAAAACAAGTCTGGTAAACCTGTGGTGAATGCAGACATTTTTGGGCGGATTTACGATGCCAACAATGATTCAGTGATGCAAAATCGGACTCGCCTTGGTTCGATCGAGGAGGTTCCTCCCGGCATCAGTGACTTTGAGTTGCGCATCAGCGTGCCCGCCAATCAGCCCCAACCGCTGAAATTAGAACAATTTAAAGCGGCAGGCTTTACAGGAAAAGTCCGCCGCTAAAACCGGGTCCAACCCGCCAGAGTAGAACGTCGCTAGACCATGTAAGTAAGTTGACGAAGCAAGGTAGTTGCGACTTGTTGCACGACTTGCAGCAGGAGCAATGCCAGAATTGGAGAAAAATCCAGGCCACCGAGGGGAGGAATAATATTACGGAAAATATTCAGGTAGGGATCTGTAATCTGGCTCAGGATGGAGAAGGGCGGGTCGAACCAATTGATATTGGGAAACCAACTGAGGAGAATGCGGATGAATAACAACGCCGTATAGATATTGATAAAAGTCACCAGGGTGGTAGCGAGCAGAGGAACTAAAGAACTCATAGCAGATTCCGATTTCCTTGAATGGTAATTAACAGGGATGGGGATTGAAGTTTTGGCTGAGCAAGCTTGAACGGCAGAACCTTTTCTAACCAGTTTATCACTCGCCTTTTAGAACATCTGGTTGCTTTGTTGGTGTGGATCTTTGGCCATCGATGCTTCAAGCGGTTCCTTGGAGGGTTTACCATTGACTCCGCCAAGCTGTTGTCGCACATCATCGATCGCCTCATTCAATTGAGCAATCTTATCTTCCAAACTACGACGAGCCGCTTCCATATCGGTATGGTTCCCTGGTGCTTTCAACAGACGTTTCTTTTTATCTGGTTTTGCCTCCAAAGTACTGGACTTGAGGGGGCCATCCTGGGTTTCAGATACTTCACCGAGTTGTCTGGCCGCTAACAGCGCTCCCACAATGCCGCCGACCACCCCGCCCACGAGGGTGCCCAGGAAAAATCCACTTGAAAATCCGTCTCGTTGACTCATGACAAACCAAAAATCAATGTGCGTCGCAGGAAACCAATCAACCATTTTACTCCCAGCTTACTGGGTGCTGAGTGTGTTTGCCACTATTGTCTTGTGTCCCAGGGTAACACTTCAGGTGCCGAAGGTGCGATCGCCCGCATCTCCTAACCCCGGAACAATAAACCCGTTCTCATTCACATGCTCGTCAATGGCGGCTGTGTAAATGTTTAACCCTGGATAGGCCACACTGAGTTTTTGTAAGGCTGGAGGAGCCGCGACAACCGCAACAATTCGTACCAGCGCCGGATCAATGCCCCCTTTGGTCAATTCTTGCATCACCGCAACCATTGTTCCGCCCGTAGCCAGCATTGGTTCTGGGATGAGTATGCGGGTTCGAGGATCAAGGTGCTCTGGCAGCTTATTCAAGTAGCAGCTTGCTTCCAGGGTGGCTTCATTCCGGACAAACCCCAGGTGATAGATAGAAGCCAGGGGCAAGAGGGACTGGGCACCATCCAGCAACGCCAAACCCGCCCGTAATACCGGAATGATGACGATCGGAATATCGGGATCCACAAAAGTGGCCGGACAGGGAGCAAGCGGAGTATCCACTGTGCTGTCTCTGGTCGGCAACCATTCTCGCACCGCCTCGTAGGTGAGCCAGCGACCCAATTCAGTCATGGCTGTTCTAAACAAAGCTGAAGGCGTAGAAGCTTCTCGAACAATTCCTAGCCAGTGTTTGATTAACGGGTGGGGAGGAACATAAACACGCAACTGAGAGGTCATACGGTCTGATTAAGCCTTGCCGCTAACTCAATGGCCCCATCATACCCTCTTCCCTGGTGGATAAAGCGATGAGAGGGAATGAGCCACGATCGTCTGGCGGCGATCTCCGCCAGTGTCTACAGTTAATGAGAATATATATCAATAATATTGACACTGACTTTCATTAAATTTATAGTGTCTTTAAGTGTTCTCCTCTCTGAAGGATCGGCAAACGGGACTGACCCAAGGATCAATCCCGTTTTTTTACTTTCTCTTTCCAAATTACTTTTGAGAAAAATTCTGAGTAGAAGTAGCTGTTAATCAAGGAACCGCCACAGTTTGCAGGGGAGGCGCTTGCTGAACTGCCCGCTGCAGGGCTGCCTCAAACAAATCTGTCGTGATTTCACAGTCATACTGGAGGGCCGTTTTATAAGCCTTCTCTGACATCCATTGCCACTCTTCAGGGGTTAGCTTACAGACATACTCAATTGCACTCGCTATATCCTCCGGAGCTTCCGGGTTAACCAGGATGCCAGCACCATCTGCCAACAAGTTGGGAGCAGCTCCAGCAGGTGTGCCGATGACGGGGGTACGACAAGCCATCGCTTCCAGGATCGGCAATCCAAACCCTTCCCAACGGCTGCTGAATAACCAGGCATCACAACTAGCGTAAATATCTTTCAACTTATGTTGGGGGGGAACCTGATGGTAGATGGTTCCTTTAGGCAAGGGCAATTCAGGCAGCGGAGGACTCTGGCCAAACCCAATAATTTGTAGTTCTGGATGCTTTTCGGTAACTAGCCTCAATGCTTCAAGACTTAGATCGCACCCTTTCCAGGGGGTTTCACTGTACATAAAGCCAACCGTTGGGCGAGACTGTTTAGCTCGCGGGGGCGCATTAAACTGCTGCAAATTAATCCCATTGGGTACGTAAGCAACGTGCTGACTGCCATACTCTGTTACGGCAATATCAGCTAACCAGGGTGCTACCACAATCTGATAGAAAGGCAAAGTCCAGGTTGCTTTGACGCGCTCTTTCGGCAAGTAGTCGAACACTTCATAGTGCTGAAGCAAATAAACTTTTGCTCCTTTTGCAGGAGATAATTTGGCGACCCACTCAGCAGTTTCCCACCAGGTTGCGATGACCACATCCGCATCAGGGACATCCGCATCTGTCACAGGCTCGTAGTGATCTTTAATTCGACAGTCCAGATCCAGCCCATCAAAGTGGGAAGGATACGTGCTTGGGCAAGGGATCCTGCCCTTACCTTTCAGCAGGGACTTCGTCTGTTCTATCCAGGTTGGTAGACAGGGGGGAGTGGAAACAACAACTACTTCATGTCCACGCTGCTTAAGTTGATGAGCGTAGAGAGCAATAATACGCATCCCACCAGAAAGATCTGGACAGGGTGTGACAAAAGTAATCTTCATATTGGCCGTCTTAATACACCCAGTGCCGAGTTGAGCAAAAACAAAAAGTCAGTTGGTCGCTGAAAGCGAATGACTTACGCAGAAATACTTGAGAAATAACGGAGTTATGTGTTTCAGGTCATATTTGCATGAACTTTCAGGGGTCGTCCACCCCCAGAAGCTTTAAAAAAATAAAAAGCCGAATGATCTTAACACCGTAGGTCAGAATAAGGAGTCGCTCCAGGTTTTGCAGTAAAACAGGTGTCACTTCATCAACTGACAGCGATCGCCGCTAAGGGCCACATCAGTAAACTTCCTGATTCCGACATGAATTTTAGGTGAAGAGAGGCGATAGTCTGGTTATGTAAGGGTTTTGGTTATTTCGATCAATTTATGTATTCCGTGTCCCAGTCAACCTCAACGAGTGATTTGTCCGATCCTGTTGCTCACCGCTCTCCTGCATCCGGTCAGCTTGCCCAGGAGTGGGACGTGATCGTGATTGGTTCCGGGATTGGTGGTCTGGTCACAGCGACTCAGCTTGCCGTTAAAGGGGCGAAAGTTTTAGTCCTGGAACGTTACCTGATTCCCGGAGGAAGCGCAGGCTACTTTGAGCGCGCAGGCTACCGATTTGATGTGGGAGCCTCCATGATGTTTGGCTTTGGCGATCGCGGTACTACCAATCTATTAACCCGGGCCCTGGAGGCGGTCGATCGTCCCCTGGAAACAATTCCCGATCCCGTACAAATTCATTACCATCTACCGAATGGCCTGGAACCGAAAGTGCATCGGGACTATGAGGCTTTTTTAGAAGAATTAATTGCCTACTTTCCCCATGAGCGTGAAGGCATCCGCCGATTTTATGACGAATGCTGGAAGGTATTTAATTGCCTGAATGCGATCGAACTCCTGTCTCTGGAAGAACCCCGCTATCTGATGCGGGTTTTTTTCCAAAATCCAGCCGCCTGCCTGGGATTGGCAAAGTATTTACCCATGAATGCGGGAGATTATGCCCGAAAATGGATCCGTGATCCGAATCTGCTGAAGTTCATTGACATTGAGTGTTACTGCTGGTCAGTGGTGCCTGCAGATTTGACGCCGATGATTAATGCGGGGATGGTGTTTAGCGATCGTCACTACGGTGGGATCAACTATCCCAAAGGTGGTGTTGGCAAAATTGCACAAAATCTGGCTGAGGGACTGGAACACCACCATGGGGTGATTCGGTACAAAGCGCGAGTAACCCAAATTTTGCAAGAAAAGGGTCGGGCTGTGGGCGTACAATTGGCGACCGGAGAAATTTTTCGGGCCAAGCGCATTGTCTCTAATGCGACTCGGTGGGATACCTTTGAAAAGTTACTACCCTCGGATCAAATTCCAGCCTCGGAGCAACGCTGGCAGCGCCGTTACCGTAAATCTCCTAGCTTCCTCAGTCTCCATCTGGGCGTGAAGTCCGAGGGCCTTCCCCCAGATACAGAATGCCATCATATTCTCTTGGAAGACTGGGAAAGAATGGAAGCAGAAGAGGGTACTATCTTTGTATCAATTCCTACCCTACTGGATCCCTCCCTTGCTCCTGCCAACCATCACATCATTCATGCGTTTACTCCTAGTTGGATGGAAACCTGGCAAGGATTATCAACAGCCGACTATCAGGTTCGCAAGGAAGCTGCCGCAGAACGTATCATTCAGCGACTGGAAAAAATCTTTCCAAATCTGTCCCTGCATCTGGATTATCAAGAAGTGGGCACTCCAAGGACTCATCGACGATTTTTGGGCCGTGAAGATGGTACCTATGGGCCTATACCAGTCCGGAAGCTGCCTGGACTGTTGGGCATGCCCTTTAATCGCACAGCCATTCCAGGGCTATATTGTGTCGGCGATAGCACCTTTCCTGGACAGGGATTAAACGCTGTTTCCTTTTCTGGGTTTGCCTGTGCTCATCGAATTGCCGTAGACCTGGGGTTGTAAAGCCATTTAGTCAATTACCCTTAAGCGGCCTGCTCTTAGCAATTCAAAAATGCGATTAATCATCGCTTCTTCAGCAGCACTAATGGTCTTTTGAGAAAGCAGAGCAGCCATGAACTGTTTTTGATCAGCGCGGCTAATCTTTCCAGAAGAGGTGATTTTATGCACCATTTGCTCAATGCTAAATGGAGCCGAATTTCCTACTTTCTTCATATTTGAATTAATTGGGATCATGGAATAGATTATTCACGAATCGGTAATAAGATCACTCGCAGCAAACCTGTTGATGAAAGAAAAATTCTAATAGAAGAGCCTCCCATCACTATTTTGAAAACCCTGGCACCGAATTTAAGCCACTTAAACCAAGTCTAGCTAGAGAACGGTCGTTTTTCTACCAGAAAAACTCCGGTTCTGGACTTAGACAAGGTTTATCTCAAAAATTTCAGGCTCTTCTTGCCTTCTTATAGATGATTCATTTGACCGCAATCCCAACCTTGATGCCACTTCTTGACTCACTGCTACTAAAAAAGCTCAGTAATTCAAATTAAGCATAGTTGATGGTTAAAGCCACCGGAAGAATTACTAGATTCAAATTGGGTAAATGTACGGGTACCCTCCGTAGAAACTATTAATTTGAAAATTTGGATCATTTATAACTTGTGGCTTGCTCGATAGCCTCAACCAAATTAAACCTTGTCCAAGTCCAGAACCGGAGTTTCTCTGATCGGAAAACAACCGTTCTCTAGCTGGATCTGGTTTAAATATAGAATTTATTAAAAATGATCTGGAATACAAAGGGGGGGTTTTTAAAGCCCCGGTTTATACCCTAGATCTGTAAGGGTGTGGCATGCAGGTAACAGTTTTGCGGTGGTTTTCAGGGATTATTGGCCGCATGCTACGCCCCTACGCAGGGCGATCGCAACTTCTCGAACATCCTCTAAGCCCGGTCGGCAAATAACAGCCTTTTCGTAGCTTCAATGATCCTGATACAAGCTTTATTATCCTTAAACGAACGCTGCACAAGATTTTTATACTGCTTTATACTTGCTTAATGGTTTCCTTCCGAATTAGAAAATATCCTGGATGTATCAATTGCAACAAGGTTCAGTCGCCTATTGGTCACTTATGGACATTAATGAGTTTGAAAGTTTTATCCGTGATTCGATCGCTACAGCCTTGGAGCACTTACAAGCTATTACACTTTTAGCAGAAGAGTTAGAGACGCACAGTCTGGCTGCAGGTCAAACGTTACAGGATGTGAGCCGCATTACTGAAGATTTCATTGCTCAGCAGCGCCAAGAGCAATCCACCTCTTCTTGAAGCACTCGCCTTAAATCATTCAAATTAATCGGTTTAACCAGATATTTGTGGACTCCTAAAGCTAAAGCACGCTTTTTGTCAGCCTCAAACGCTAAACCTGAGATCACAATAATGGGAATTTGCTGAAACTTTGGACTGATTTGGATCTGCTCAAGCAGTTGAAAGCCATCCATATCTTTTAACTTTAGATCTAGTAGAATCACATCTGGGTTAATTTCCTCAAGTGTTTCAAGAAAGTTAGCAGCATTCGCTAAATCAATTACATAATGTCCACAGTGGATGAGGAAATCCCGCATGAGCAACCGATTGATATCGTTATCTTCAACCAACACAATGTTTAGTTTTATATTGGATGAGGAGGCTGGCTTTTCTATCATTCTTGCTTGCAACTTAAGTCACCTTTGTCTGAAACGTAAAACCTTGCCTAATATATGTCAAAACATATATCGGGCGGACTTGCATATTTAGCCAATGTTGGCTTTTGAGAACTGATTTACTTGATATATAGGGCGTATCATCCACTCTTGGATGAATACACTGAGCTTTTTTCTTAGAAAAAAGACTTGGCAGTTTGCCTATCTAAACCTTGGCCAAGTCTAGAACCAGGGTTTCTCTGATCGGAAAACGACCGTTCTCTAGCTAGATTTGGTTTAGATACTTTAATCAATAGTCCCTAACTGTAATGACACAAGAGGTTATTCCCATTGCATCGGTGCGTTACGCTAACGCCAACAGCACCCTACAGGCATAACCTTGTGTGTCAATACACTTAACCAGTAGAGTGAGTTTTAACCATAGAATGATTCGTCCTGGAACGATCAACTTAAATAAAGTGTTTTCAGGTAGTAATTCTGTTTACCTGATACCCACTCTAAACAGATACTTGAGACGACAGGGAACTCCATCTAATTATTGACTTTCTTCAAAGCTTTATTTGCCTTTACTTTGTAAAGCTTAAGCCAAGCAGTTTAAAGACTTGGTGAAGCCGGGAACTTCTTCTATGCTTTGGATTGGCCCACACCGCAAAGATACCGAGAAGTTTGTGGCAGGCGGCCCCGCGGCCCAGACTATCAGGAAGTGAACGAGTTGGAACGGTAAAAGGCAATCTCCTGCAGTTTTTAAGGCGCAGGATTTGGAGACCGTTGATGAACCTGATCAATCTCCGTCAGGATTTCGGAGCTAAGGGTAAGATTCTGTCCATCCATCAGTTGTGGCCTTTGCGGGAACCGGATACATCTCAGCGGTGTCAATAAAGTTACCCCCCTGATCGAAGGCATAGTCCAACTGCTGGTATGCTTCTTTTGTCAGAACTACACCCATTTGAGTGTTGAAGCAAGCGAGCAAATTTGGTTGGAAAGTTGAGCGATATAAATTGTTTAAAGAGAGAAAAGGATAGACAACCATTCCGGCATCGCACTTGAACGAAGTGGACTAAACCGTAAAACTGACCAATCTCCTGAAGACTTCCAGAAATAGCGGCTGGTTGGCTACCCTTGCAGTTCATTCACCTGTGATTTCATAGTCTCAAAGTGATGTGACGATCCTATGTTTCAGAGATGAAAATAAAATGACAAAATACACAGCCCTGAGACGGGTAATCTTCGGTGGAGTATGAACTGCCTGTTGGTATTAAGGTGTGACATCGGTGTGACCAAAATGTCACACATTCGTCAGGAGTGGAATAGCTAGGATAGTTGGATAAAACGTAGTACTGCAATGAATACTTCTGCCAGTGTTATGAATCAGCGTCAAAGATCGAATTGCAAGAAAGTGTTGATGTATTCGGCCATGTCGCTACTGGGAGTGGGGATAGCCCTATCAGGAGATCGGATTTTGGCATCCAGGGCGATCGCGGCTCAACCGACTCCTTCATTGACTTCAACCTCTCTGGTGGCTCAAGTTCCCAACCGAAGTAGTGCGATTCTCTCGGCAACAGATCCCAACTTCATTGTTGGTGTGGTGCAGCAGGTTGGGCCTGCCGTTGTCCGAATTGATTCGTCTCGCACCGTCAGAAATCAAGTCCCTTCCATCTTTAGAGATCCCTTTTTCCGGCAATTTTTTGGCTCAGACTTTCCCACTCCTCCGGCAACGCGAGTTGAGCGAGGTCAGGGATCGGGCTTTATCATCCGCTCCGATGGCCTGATCTTGACGAATGCGCATGTGGTCAGTGGAGCCGATCGAGTGACAGTCACGCTGACGAATGGTCAGCAACTGCAGGGCCAAGTGATGGGGTCTGATCCCTTGACCGATGTTGCCGTTGTAAAGGTGAATTCGACTAATTTACCAACCGTGCGCCTGGGGAATTCCGATCAACTCCGACCGGGAGAATGGGCGATCGCGATCGGGAATCCCCTGGGCTTAGACAATACCGTGACCGTTGGCATCATCAGTGCGACAGGTCGGAGCAGTGCCGCTGTAAGAGTTCCCGATAAGCGGGTTAGCTTTATTCAAACCGATGCGGCGATTAATCCGGGAAATTCTGGCGGGCCATTGCTGAATCAGCGCGGGGAAGTAATTGGCATGAACACAGCGATCATCGGTGGGGCGCAGGGGTTGGGATTTGCCATTCCCATTAACACTGCCCAACGGATTGCGGATCGCTTGATTACCA
>JBBIQC010000023.1:11312-18769 GCA_037442585.1 Oscillatoriales cyanobacterium bin_317 | reverse complement strand
ACATCGGCGATCATGCCGAAATGCTGGTGTTCTCGAATCGGGGAGATCTGGGCCGCATTTCCCGCACCTCAGATATTTACTTGCCCGATCACAATCTTTGGGTGAGTGACTATCCCGCCGTGCAACGAGAGGCGTTTGTGGAGATCAGCCGTCGCCTGGATACCTATCAACCAGTGGATGAACCGCTTCCCAGAACAGAACGACCAGCCCAGAAGCGAACTCCCAGAACCTCAGCCGCACCCAAACCCTCCAGTTCCAGTTCTTCCCTGGCCAGACGAGATGACAGCCGCTCACGCGAGTTCGTTAACCCAGCCAGCTCAGACTGGGAGTATGACCAGGATGAGGAGCAGTTTTATCAAGACCGCGATCGTCCCAGCCGGCCATCCCGTCGTCGCCCCAAAACAGATTGGTAAAGACGTTTCGCCGGAACATCTCTATGGAAGGTGTTTAGCCCATTCCATTCTGATTCTGCCCATACGCCTGCCAGGCCAGGTCAATTAACCCATTGACGATCGCCGCTGCCACTACCGCACTCCCTTTACGCCCCTCGACCCGAATATGGGGAATCAGGGATTCGGCCAACTGCTCTTTTGCTGCTTCCACTCCCACAAATCCTGAAGGAGTCGCAATGACCAGGGCTGGACGAATCTCCTCTGTTCTAATTAACTCTGCGATCGCGGTTAAAGCCGTCTGAGCCTCCCCCACCACAAAGATTCCCTCTGGATACCGCCGAGCCAGGGTTTCCATCCCCCAGGCTGCCCGACTTTTCTCTTTTTGCGGACGGGTAATTGCCTCCATGCTGCAGTACACCGGGTTCGCAAACGTAGTTTGAATATGGGACGCAATCCCCACCTGCACCATTGGGACATCCACGACGATCGTGGTACGAGCGGCCAGAGCCGCGGCTCCCGACTGTAGCGCCAGGTCAGAAAAGCGAATTAACGACTTATATTCAAAGTCTGCCGTCGCATAAATGACCCGCCGAACAATTTCATACTCGGCGGGAGAGAAGGAGTGATCGCCAATTTCACGGTCAATGATGGCGAGGCTTTGGGCATCGGTCACATGCCATTCCATACGGCTTCAAAGATTGATGCATTACGTTAGCACTAAGGCATCCTACCTCTAAATTCCGTCCATCTACTTAAGAACTTAAAACTTAGACCTTAAAACTCAAAACTTACCTGCGACCTTCAGCCCTTATCCTCAGCAATCATGTCTCAGACGGCGCAGACCGATTGAAGGTCGGAGATAAATAGGCAACTAATGCCCCGATCGCGAACCCTGCAAAGTTACGGAACAAAGGCAGCCAATCGGACGTGCGAGAAATCACTGGCCCAATGCCGAAGGCAATGAACAACATGGCCCACAGGGGAGAAAAGATCAGTGCCCATTGCCAGGAAAACACCTGCCCTTCTTTGCGGGGATGACCTGCAAAGCCAAAAACAATACCGCCTGCGATCGACGTGACCAGCGTTAGAATCCACTGTTCCCTGGGCAAACCGGGAACCACTCTGCAGCCTCCCTGACGGATGCAGGTTTTAATGGATTCGATCGCCCGGACGATCGCCTGGTCTTCGCCGTGATCCCGGACATAGAACTGATTGCCATAGCGAGTTTGCAGTTCAATCCAGAACACCCGTGGCATGAGGGGATAGAAATCATCACCCACGCTGAAGTTGAGAATGTTACCGCCGCGAGGGTCGGCTACCAGCAGGGTGCTGTGATTATCGAGTCCCCAGTAGTCCTTTACGGCCAACCCTGGAGTGCGATCAAACTGCGTCAACACGCGCAATTTCCAGCCCGTCTGCTGCTCAAATTCTTCCAGATCCTTGGCCAGAGTCGCCTCTTGATCACTGTTCAAAAACTTGGCCAGATCGATGACCGTGGTTTTTTCTGCTGGCAACAGGTCGGGATTATCAAAGGCATAGGCGGTTGAAGTTCCTGAAATGGCTCCAGAGTAAACCCAGGTGCATACAGCCAGCAGGCAGGCCAGGGAATAGATCACCCATTTCTGAGAAAGCCAGGAGCGCGATCGCAGTTTTGCGGCAAGTTCAGGGTTCAACATAAGCGGGCTGAATCAGCGAGAAGGACTAACAGACGGGCAAGTACAACAAGAAACTTTTCTTAACACTTGTTAAACATAATCTAATACTAAAAACCTGGAGCATACCCGTCAATGGCTTGGGAATTTTGCGATCGCCTCTAGTCGTCTGGATGGTTTATGCTGAGATTGGTATTCTTAGCAGAACTTTACACTTCACCCTCACCCTCCCTATGAAATGCATCATCAATCGCCGTGCCCAGTTCTCTGCCAGTCATCGCTACTGGCTACCGGAACTGAGCGATGCCGAAAATAGGGCGCGATTTGGTGCCTGTACCCGTTTTCCTGGCCACGGCCATAACTATGTCTTGTATGTATCAATGGTCGGTGAGTTGGATGAGTATGGCATGGTGCTGAACCTGTCGGATGTGAAACACGTCATCAAGCGGGAAGTCACCAGCCAGCTTGACTTTTCTTACTTGAACCAGGCTTGGGAAGAATTTCAACATACCCTCCCCACCACAGAAAATATTGCCCGGGTCATCTGGCAACGGCTGGCCCCTCACCTGCCACTGGTTCGTATTCAACTCTTTGAACACCCTGACCTCTGGGCCGATTACTACGGAAATTCCATGGAAGCTTACTTAACGATCAGTACCCATTTCAGTGCGGCCCACCGGCTTGCCCGTCCTGACCTCAGCTATGAGCAAAATTGTGAGATTTATGGCAAGTGTGCTCGTCCCAATGGACACGGCCACAATTACCATCTAGAAGTCACCATCAAGGGCAATATCGACCCCCGAACTGGCATGATTGCCGATCTGGTGGCTTTCCAAAAAGCGGTTGATGATTACGTTGTGGAGCCGTTTGACCATACGTTCTTAAATAAGGACATTCCTTACTTTGCTGAAGTGGTTCCTACCGCCGAGAATATCGCCGTGCATATTCGTGACCTGCTGCAAGCCCCCATTCGGGAAATCGGAGCGCAGTTACATAAGGTGAAGTTGATCGAAAGTCCGAATAACTCCTGTGAGGTCTACTGTGTTGCACCTCAGATCCCGGAGACGGTTGCTCATGCTGGAGAGCCTGCTTTAGCTCAAGTTTGAGAAGGCAGAAAAAAGTGTTTTCAGGGCTTGCCGGATGGGAGAAGCTGCCGTAGACTGAGGGGCTTAATGAGGGAAAATTCTGTTCCTTCTGGCTCAATCTTCTCCGTCTCACTCTTGTGCCATCGCCGTGAACCTGCGCCAATTCATCCCCTTCTTTGATACCACTGCTCAGGATTGGGCGATCGAAGCCCGCCTCTTGCGCTGGATGACCTTCGTTTGGCTGTTCATCGGTCTGGCAATGGTCTTTTCAGCTTCCTATGCGATCGCCGATGCGGAGCATGGAGATGGGCTGTATTACTTCAAACTTCAGATTGCCTGGATTCTGGTCGGTCTGGTGGGGTTTAATCTGATGGTGCATACTCCCATCCGTTTCATCCTGGGAGTTGCCGATTGGGGGTTGCTGCTGATTATAGGAATGATTCTGGTGACGCTGATTCCGGGGATTGGCATTCAGGTGAATGGTTCCACCCGCTGGTTATTCATTGGGCCGATTCCGTTACAGCCCTCCGAATTGATTAAACCGTTTCTCGTTCTGCAAAGTGCTCGTATCTTTGCTCAGTGGAACCGCCTCACCTGGGCAATTCGCCTGATTTGGTTAGGCATCTTCGCTCTGGTAGTAGGCGGAATCTTGATTCAACCCAACCTGAGTACAGCCGCGCTCTGTGGCATGATGCTGTGGCTGATTGCGCTGGGAGGAGGTTTACCTTATACCCAGTTGGGCGGAACGGCTCTGGCAGGGCTGTTGGTTGTGACCCTGAGTGTGAGTCTGCGTTCCTACCAGCTAAAGCGGATTCTGTCCTTTTTGAACCCCTGGTCAGATCCGACTGGGAATGGCTATCAACTCATTCAAAGTATGCTGGCGGTGGGGTCTGGAGGTTGGTTCGGAAGTGGATTTGGGCTGTCTCAGCAAAAGCTCTTCTATTTGCCAATTCAGTACACCGACTTTATCTTTGCTGTCTTTGCTGAGGAATTTGGGTTTGTCGGTTGCCTGTTGTTGCTCCTGATGCTGGTGGTTTATGCAACGCTGGCCCTTAAGGTAGTTTTGAAGGCCCGTTATCCGGTTCACCGGCTGGTGGCGATCGGCATTATGGTGCTTCTGATCGGTCAATCCCTGCTCAACATTGGGGTGGCCACGGGAGTATTGCCCACAACTGGCCTACCATTTCCCCTCTTAAGTTACGGGGGCAGTTCCATGATCTCCAGTTTGATTGCTGCTGGTCTGCTGATTCGGGTGGCGCGGGAAAGCAGTGAGGCCAAGGTGGTGAGCCTGGACGATCGCCGTCAGGCCTCAACTCCAACCAATCAACGCATCACCCGACGAGCCACTTAGAAGTGAAGATGAGGACTCCTATCGTTAGGATAGATATGGCTCCTGGCGATCGCAATTCCCAACACACTCATGCTTGACACGCTGCAAACCCAACTCTATCAACTGGCTTACTTTGCCAATACGCTGGTTTCCGCCCAGTTATCCCACCTCACTCCCGTCAGTGTGGGCATCATTGCGCTGGCGGGATTGTTGACCAGTTTGACTCCCTGTATGCTCTCCATGCTGCCAATCACGATCGGGTATATGGGCGGTTATGAAACCCAAACTCGCTGGCAAGCTGCAGCCCAATCCACCTGGTTTGCCTTGGGATTAGCGACCACTCTGGCAGCCTTGGGGCTTGTGGCAGGAGTACTGGGGCAAATTTATGGCCAGATCGGGTTTGGCCTTCCCATCATCGTCAGTGTGATTGCGATTCTCATGGGCCTCAACTTGCTGGAAGCTTTGCCTTTGCGCTTGCCGTCTACGGGGGGGATCGATTGGATTTCCCAAGAACTGCCAGCCGGGGTCAAGGCTTATCTGATTGGCTTAACCTTCGGCGTTGTGGCATCTCCCTGCAGTACTCCCGTGTTAGCCACCCTGCTGGCCTGGATTTCCAGCACGAAAGATCCGATTCTGGGCAGTGTCATGCTGCTGGCCTACACTGTGGGCTATGTGGCTCCTCTGGTATTGGCAGGCACTTTTACCGCTTCAGTCAAAAAGTTGCTGGAATTACGCCGCTGGTCGGGCTGGATTACACCTGCCAGTGGCGTGTTGTTGATTGGCTTTGGCCTGTTTTCCTTGCTGTCCAGAGTCACAAGTTTTTGAGCGGCCTGAAATTACATGAATGCCAAAAATTTTTCCTCTCACCTTACCTCCGTCCTTACCGTTCCCCAAGTTTTTTTTAAGCGCGAACTGATCCCCTTTCTGGCCGATCTGCGATTGGCGATCGTCCTGCTGCTGCTCATCGCCCTCTTCAGCATCACCGGAACCGTGATCGAACAGGGACAATCTGCCGCGTTTTATCAGGCCAACTATCCAGAACAACCAGCCCTGTTTGGCTTTTTGACCTGGAAAGTGATCCTGCAGACCGGGTTGGATCATGTCTATCGCACCTGGTGGTTTCTGGCCTTGCTGATCCTGTTTGGCTCCAGTCTCACGGCCTGCACCTTCAAACGGCAGCTTCCGGCTCTGCGCTGGTTTTCCCGCACCTGGAATTTCTATACTCAGCCACGCCAGTTCCAGAAGTTTGCCCTCAGTGCTGAGTTCAATCAAGGCTCCGTGGACGATCTGGTTCCTTTATTAGAACAGCGGCGATACAAGGTGTTTCGTCAGGATAATTCTCTGTATGCCCACAAAGGAATTGTCGGGCGAGTGGGGCCGATCGTGGTGCATGTCGGAATTTTGGTCATTCTGCTGGGAGGGATCTGGGGAGCTATGACCGGGTTCATCGCCCAGGAGATGATCCCCAGTGGTGCCACCTTCCAGATTCGCAATATTACCGATGCTGGCCCTTTCGCAGAACGGCAGGTGCCCAAGGATTGGTCAGTCAAAGTTAACCGTTTCTGGATTGATTACACTCCGGATGGCACGATCGATCAGTTCTACTCGGATATGTCCGTTCTCGATCAAGCTGGCAAGGAGGTGAAGCGGAAGACGATCCATGTGAATGAGCCACTGCGCTATCGAGGTGTGACCCTGTATCAGGCGGATTGGGCGATCGCGGGTGTGCGGGTACGCCTGAACAACAGCCCCATTTTTCAACTGCCAATGGCCCAATTGGATACAGGCGGCAAAGGACGGCTCTGGGGCACCTGGATACCCACCAAACCGGACTTAAGCGAAGGCGTTTCTCTGATTGCCAAAGATTTGCAGGGAACTGTGATTATTTATGATGCAGCAGGCAAATTGCTAGCTACGGTGCGATCGGGGATGGCCACTGAGGTTAATGGAGTCGCACTGAAAGTGCTTGACCTGATTGGTAGTACGGGATTACAGATTAAAGCGGATCCTGGGATTCCGATCGTCTACGCTGGGTTTGCCCTACTGATGCTGGGTGTAATCATGAGTTACATCTCCCATTCCCAAATCTGGGTACTGCAAGCGAATGGCCAGTGCTTTGTCGGCGGCAAAACAAATCGCGCTCAGGTGGCCTTTGAACGCGAAATGCTTGACCTTCTCGATCAGTTCGGCCAGTCTAATTCTGACCTTCAGGCATCCTACCCTCTGATCACGAACCATTCTTAAAGTTTCGAGGTCCCTGATAGCCTGAATTATTGGCAAGGTCAGTCAGAGTTTGGGTGCCAATATAAAATTTGCCATTGATTTCCCAGGTGGGGAAGCCAACCGTATCCGTCTGATTCTGCTTCTTAGCTTTTTCCAGAACCTGTTGACAAAGCTCTGTCTGAGGATTTACCCCACCGGAATCACACTCAACATAGTTAATAATCGCCGCCGCTTCCTTGCCAAAGGCTTCCTTTTCGTCGTGGCAGTGAGGGCACCAGTACGCCCCGTACATTTTGGCTCCAATCTGCTTCAAGTGCTTGGCTAATTCAATCTCGGCTTTTGAAGACGTAGTGGTGATCGGATACTCAATTCCCTGAGTCGGGCTACCAGATGCAGTAGGTTGGGGAGTGAGTTTAGCGTTGATGGGAGCATAGATGGCCAGAGTCCCAATCAGCGTCACCATCAGCGTGATCACCCCGATAAAAGCCAGTTGTCCCAGATCATCCCAATCCCGGCCCAGCAAGGTCAGCACCAGCATACTGAAGGCAAACACGGCGGAGGCAATACAGAAAAAACACACCCCGTCCATGCCGAACTTGGTCACAAACTGGGAGGTCATGATGTACATCAGATAGCCACTGAACACGGTCATCGCTGTGGCCCCGATGAAAAGCAAAGGCCAGGTCTTGTTCTCTAAATTCGTGCGCAGGGCTTTATTGCTTTCCTTGTTGACCAGAAGTGGGCCGAGAGCCAGGGCTGCCATCGCAATATAGGC
>JBBIQC010000023.1:5632-11275 GCA_037442585.1 Oscillatoriales cyanobacterium bin_317 | reverse complement strand
GGTGGCGTAATCACTTTCTAACACTCGCTCGCAACCCTCAGTGGGACAGATCGCGGTGGTTCTGGTTAATTTGCTGAGGGTGATATAGCCAGTGTTGAGAATTCCCAGAGCGGCGATCGCGCCAATCAGCGGGCGGGACCAGCGATGGATCCAGGGAGTATTACGGCGGCGACTGGCAAGACTTTTAGACATAAACCATCCCTACGGTTTAAGGGGTTTTCTGCAATCAAGGATCATGCTCCATTCTGCCTCATCTCTGCTGGAAATTGCTGGAGCCTGAATAGCCAGATAATTTCGCCAGGTCTTCTAAAGACTGGGTTCCTGGATAGAGCTTGCCCTTGATCTCCCAGGTCGGGTAGCCCGTAATTTTAGCGCTTTTACAGAGGTCAGGTCTGGCGTTCGCTCCACCAGGATCGCATTCCACATAGTCAATACTGCGAAAGGCTGCACCAAACAATTCTTTTTGTTGACTACAGTGGGAACACCAATAAGCGCCATACATCTTGGCCCCAATCTTCCTCAGATGGGTAGCTAAGCCAGCAACGGAACGATTATCGGCAATCGACAAAGATGGTGGGGTTGATCCCAACGTCTCTGCCCGGGCGATCAGGGGATGGCCAACGGGAATGACAAAACTGGTTCCAACGATCGTGAGCGCGATCGCGGCCAGCACCGTTGTCCTACGATCAAAGGGCTGAAACCATCTGTTCATACTGCATCACTCCTCTTACGTCTAGGTGTAATCGTTGATTAGGAGTGCAGCTTGACTGAAGAAACCGATTGCAGTTCTACTTTAGCGGCTGCACTCCGACGGGCTGCCTCCACAAACCGACTCACCCGAATGGGATCGACAGGTTGATCTCGACGACCGCGCCGTTTCAAAGAACTGCAAGCAATTACTCCATCTGCCGCCTGCATCAGGGTAGAGATATTTTCCCAGTCTGCCCCACTGCCAATAAAAACCGGCGTGTCGTTGGCCGCCGCCTTGGCCAGTTCCAGGTCTTCCAGATCCGGTGGACTGCCCGTGGCCCATCCCGAAAGGATGATCGCATCGGCTAATCCCCGTTCGATCGTGTCCTGAACCGCCACGGTCAAATTGGGAGAACTCAGGGGACGGGCGTGCTTCACCAGCACATCTGCCAGAATTTTGACATCGCTGCCCAGTTCCCGCCGATAGCGCAGCAACTCATGGGCACGGCCTTCAATCAAACCCTGATCGGTGGCCATGACCCCCGTCAGGACATTGACACGGATAAATTGAGCCTGGGTACAGGTGGCGATCGCCATCGCACTCTGAGCATCATTCCGCAACACATTGATCCCGATCGGGATCGTCACCATCTGCATCAGACGCTGCACAATCAGGCTCATGGCGCTGATCACCGAGGGATCAACCTGATCCTTGGTAAATGGAGCGTCAAAAAAATTTTCCACGATAATGCCATCGACACCACCGGAGGCAAGAGCCACGGCTTCCTGTTCGGCGCGATCAATCACAGCTTTCAGGCTACCTCCCCACCGGGGTGACGTGGGCAGCGGCAGAAGATGAACAACACCAATGATCGGATTGGGAGTTTTAAAAATCTGGATTAAGTCCACGTTTCTTTTGCTTCGGACTCATCTGAGCAAGGGTCAATACTTCCAGATCATACCGTCTTAGCGTCTCTCTATTGACGGCAAAGTAAATTTCACCCCTTGGATCGCGCCAACCCTTCAGAGTGCTTGACGGAATCTTTATTAAAAAGCAGTGGAAAACGCTGACAGCACCGAGTTTTCAAAATAAGTCGGCCTGAGAAAATGCTGAATTTAAATACGCTTAAAAAATAATAATTGGCGGCTTAATGCTCCTGGGCATTCTACAACCACGTTGCTCAGCACTCTCCAAATATGCGAATTACCTTTGTCACACCTGATTTCAACTTGTCTGGCGGAATGCGGATCATCGCTATGTATGCAAACCGTTTGCAGCAGCGGGGCCATCAGGTCACTGTTGTTTCTGCGGCCATCAATAAACCCAGTCTGGTGCGGCAGACAAAGAGCGTACTTAAAGGGCAAGGGTTAATCTCTCCCCCTGCAAAGCAACCCTCCCATTTTGATGGAGTGGAGTTTGAATGTCGTTCCCTCGATCGCTTTGGCCCTGTTACCGATGCTGATGTCCCCGATGCTGATGTGGTGATCGCAACCTGGTGGGAGACGGCAGAATGGGTGGCAAAACTGTCTAAATCCAAGGGGGCAAAGGCTTACTTAATTCAGCATTACGAAATCTTTGACTACCTGACCAAGGAACGGGTGAAACGTACCTGGTCTTTGCCCATGCACAAGATTGTGATTGCTCAATGGTTAGCTGATATCGCAGCCCAAGAATATCGTGATCATCATGTTTCTTGCGTTCCCAATGGGATTGATACTCAACAATTCCATGCGATCCCCCGTGGCAAGCAATCGGTTCCGACGATCGGCATGATGTATGCCGAACCGTATTGGAAAGGGTGCGACCTTAGTTTAAAGGCATTTTCCTTAGCCGCGGAACAGGTTCCAGGACTGCGTTTGGTGGCCTTTGGTCATTGTCCTCCGCTGGATCATTTACCGCTTCCACCAGAGGCAGAGTATATCCAATGTCCGCCTCAGGCGAGGATGAAGGATATCTACAGCAACTGTGATGCCTGGTTATTTGGCAGTCGGTTTGAAGGATTTGGCCTGCCCATTTTAGAAGCAATGGCTTGCCGCACTCCAGTCATTGGTACCCCTGCCGGAGCTGCTCCCGAACTGCTGGCGAAAGGGGGTGGCCTGTTGGTTCCGCCAGAAGATCCTGAAGCGATGGCCGCCGCGATCGTGAAAGTTTGCCAATCCTCAGAGGCAGAGTGGCGAGCCATGTCTCACCAGGCTCATGCAACGGCTCTGCAGCACAGTTGGGGAGAAACGACAGAATTATTTGAGGCTGCTCTGCATACGGCAATTCAGCGATCGCACGACCTACGATTACTGATCCAGCCACAACGGAAATTCATGCATCTCAATCTGCGTTGGGCTTCCTGATTCAATTGTTGGATTGCGGATTTTCGATTGCCAACCCTCGCTATTTGACGGTTTAGATATTCGACGTTCTACGATCCAGAATTGCTAATCCAAAATCCAAAATAGTTTGAATCACCGCCTCCGTCGTACCTTAATGACTGCTGTGGCAGGGCTGGATGACCAGTGGCTACGGCAGTCATCAATTATTTTCGTAAAAATTCGTAATATTTGCTTTTTTGCGTTACTATGGTTTACAGAATGTGTCTGGGCGATTGCACTGGACAGTAGCACTCAACTCCTGCTACTGAGTTTCAAGCGAGGGACCGATCCGTCGCACGAGCGATCGCTACAGCTTTGCTGACGACTGTCCTTAATAGCGAACTGAATTATTACTGCATGGGCAACAAGCCAACGATTGCTGTCTCACACCTGGGATGCGAGAAAAATCGGGTTGATACAGAACATATGCTGGGTCTACTGGTACAAGCCGGATACTCAGTCGATACGAACGAAGATCTCGCAGATTACGTCATTGTCAATACTTGTAGCTTTATCCAGGCAGCCCGTGAGGAATCAGTGCGTACCCTGGTGGAACTGGCAGAAGCCCATAAGCGAATTGTGATTACCGGGTGTATGGCCCAACACTTCCAGGAAGAACTGTTAGAAGAAATTCCTGAAGCGGTTGCTCTGGTCGGAACTGGGGATTATCACAAAATCGTCGAGGTGATTGAGCGGGCAGCGTCCGGGGAGCGGGTCAAGGAAGTTTCTCCTGAACCCACTTACATTGCTGACGAAACCACCCCTCGTTATCGCACGACCACTGAAGGTGTCGCGTATCTGCGGATTGCCGAAGGCTGTAACTATCGCTGTGCCTTCTGTATCATCCCTCACCTGCGAGGAAATCAACGATCGCGCACGATTGAGTCGATCGTTGCCGAAGCCCAACAATTGGCCGCAGAAGGAGTGCAGGAACTGATCCTGATCTCCCAGATTACGACCAATTACGGACTGGATATTTATGGGAAACCTCAACTGGCCGAGTTGCTGCGTGCTCTTGGTGAGGTGGATATTCCCTGGATTCGGATGCATTATGCCTATCCCACGGGCCTCACGCCCGACGTGATCGCCGCGATTCGAGAAACCCCTAATGTCCTGCCTTACCTCGATTTGCCCTTGCAGCACTCTCACCCAGAGGTGTTACGGGCAATGAATCGTCCCTGGCAGGGGCAGGTGAATGACCAGATTATTGAACGCATCAAAGCCGCGATCCCCAATGCCGTGCTGCGAACCACTTTCATTGTGGGATTTCCTGGTGAAACGGAGGAGCACTTCGAGCATTTGATGCAGTTTGTTCAGCGTCACGAGTTTGACCATGTAGGCGTGTTTACCTTCTCTCCAGAAGAGGGAACCCCGGCCTACGACTTACCCCAGCAATTGCCTCAAGCTGTTATGGAGTCCCGGCGGGAGGCACTGATGCAGATTCAACAATCTATCTCTTTGCAGAAAAACCGTTTAGAGATTGGCAGGGTTGTGAATGTGCTGATTGAACAAGAAAACCCTGACACGGGCGAGTTAATTGGCCGCTCGGCCCGGTTTTCTCCAGAAGTTGATGGACTCGTATACGTATCGGGAGAGGCGCAGCTTGGAACTTTAGTTCCGGTTGTGATTCAGGATGCCGATGTGTATGACCTCTATGGTCGTGTTGCTGTCGCAGCAGATTTGTTTCGCGCTCACCCCCTGACTGTGCCATGAGGTGACTACCAACCCAGCGATCCCCGTGGCATCGCTGTTCCTCGTCAGGTTTTCACTGACCCGTTCTTATCGTGTAACTACATAATCCCTATCCTTAAGGAGATTCAATGACCCTTTCTTTTCATAGCTTGGGCCTTTCTGAAACCCGTACCCGTCATTTAGAAGAACTTGGTTTTACAGCGCCAACGCCGATTCAGGCCCAGGCCATTCCCCACCTCTTGTCTGGGCGAGATGTGGTCGGTCAGGCCCAAACTGGAACAGGTAAGACCGCAGCTTTTTCGCTCCCGATTCTGGAACGCATTGATATCAAGTCAAATGCGGTGCAGGCGTTGATTCTGACCCCCACGCGAGAATTGGCTCTGCAAGTTTGTCAGGCCATTCGGAGCTTTATTGACGATCGCCGCTTAAAAGTCGTCACCCTCTATGGTGGACAGGCGATCGAAACTCAAATTGGTCGGCTGCAACGGGGTGCCCAAATTGTTGTAGGAACGCCCGGACGGATTCTGGACTTACTCAGCCGGGGCGACCTGAAACTGAATCAGGTCAACTGGCTGGTGCTGGATGAAGCCGATGAGATGCTGAACATGGGCTTTATTCAGGATGTGGAAAAGATCCTGAGTCAGGCTCCCACGGAACGGCAAACCGCTTTCTTCTCGGCCACGATGGATCCCTCAATCCGAAAGCTGGTCACTAAGTTTCTGCGATCGCCCGTAACAGTGACGATCGAACAACCCAAAGCCGCTCCGACCCGAATTAATCAAGTAGCCTATATCGTTCCCAGAGGGTGGACGAAAGCCCGTGCCCTGCTGCCGATTCTGGAACTGGAAGATCCCGATTCAGCACTGATCTTTGTGCGGACTCGGAAATCGGCGGCGG
>JBBIQC010000023.1:0-5518 GCA_037442585.1 Oscillatoriales cyanobacterium bin_317 | reverse complement strand
CGCGCGCGGCCTCGACATCAGCGACCTGCCGGCGGTGATCAACTACGACCTGCCCGATAGTGTGGAAAACTACGTGCATCGGATTGGGCGGACTGGACGGGCAGGCAAGGAAGGAACGGCAATTTCGATCATTCATTCCCTCGATCGCCGCAAACTGCGGGATATTGAGCACCATATCCGGCAGCGTCTGGAAATCGCCTCCATTCCCACCCGTGCTCAGATTGAAGCTCGCCAGTTAGAAAAGCTGCAAGCTCAACTGAAAGAAGCCCTGGCCGGAGAACGGATGGCCTCCTTCCTGCCGATCGTGGCCCAACTGTCGGAAGAGTATGAACCTCATGCGATCGCGGCGGCGGCCTTACAGATGGCTTACGATCAAACCCGTCCGTCCTGGATGCGTACCAGTCAGGATGCAGCGGATTATGCCGACGAGGTGGCTCCCCGATACGACTCTCCCAGGCACTCTTCTGGCCCTAAACCTAAACCAGTAAAGCGGCAAGCGAAAACGGGCAATTCCTCCCAGAGCAAAGCAAAGTCTGGCAGTGAGGTTTCATCCTCAGCCGATCGTTAACGCTGAAACTCTCTAGATCTCTAGATCTCCGACTTCTTAATGGGACTTCCGCAATTTATGCTACTCCCAGGAGAAGTCGGAGATCTTTGCATTTCTACCCCCGGTACTGAATGCGATAAATCCGACCGCTCGCTTCTTCCGTCACCAGTAAACTGCCATCGGGTAAGACCAGTAAGCCAACAGGTCTGCCCCAGGTAGTTGGCCCCTGGGGATCGGTCAGAAATCCAGTGAGAAAATCTTCGTAATAACCCTGCGGTCGCCCATCTTGGCCGAATGGCACAAACACAATTTTGTACCCTGTTCCCTGACTCCGATTCCAGGATCCCCGGAAAGCGACAAAAGCGCCATTGCGGTATTTCTCTGGAAAGGTAGTGCCTGTGTAGAATTGCAGTCCTAAAGCGGCAGAATGAGCTTGAAATAGGACATCTGGGATTTTAGTTTTGGCTGCGAGATCAGGGCGAGCGCTCTGCCCATTTCGAGTATGGTTGGGATCTAGGAGATTGGGTTTCAGGTAGGTATAGGGCCACCCATAAAATTCTCCAGCCTGTACCTGTGTGAGATAGTCCGGTACCAGATCATCTCCCAGGCCATCTCGCTCATTGACCGTGGTATACAATCCTTTGGTTTGGGGATGAAATGCCAGTCCTACCGGGTTCCGTAGTCCAGAAGCAAAGGTCTGGCGATCGGAGCCATCCAGATTCATCACCTGGATCGACGCACGGGGCAATGGTTCTTCGCTGTTATTAGACTGGGAACCGATCGACACATACAGCTTTTGCTGATCCGGTGAGACAATGACATTCCTTGTCCAGTGCTGGTTGTAACCGCCTCCCGGTAAGGTCGTGATTTCAGTTCCCTGCCCAGAAAGCTGCTCCTGGCCTTTTGTATAGGGAAAACGCCGCACGGCTTCTGTATTGCCTAAAAAGAAGGCTGTATCGGTAAAGGCCATTCCAAAAGGTTGATTCAACCCATCATCTGGGCCAGCAAAGATTTTTTGTACTTCCGCTACTCCATCCCGATTAGCATCCCGTAGCAACCGGATCTGATTTTTTGGGGTTTCCGTCACTAATACATCTCCGGTGGGAGTCAGTGCCAGCCAACGGGGACGCTCCAATCCTTCAGCGAAGATATTGACCACAAAGCCAGGAGGCACATTCAGTACTGGATTTGCCGGAATCGGAATCACCTGAGGGGACTTGCTGGCGCTGGAACTACTGTAAGGAGCAGGCAGGCTCTCAGGAGTAATGCGGATTGGTTGAGGAGAAAGAGGTTGAGTTTGAATAGCTTTCGCCGGAGCCGATGTGGCCACCGGGGTAGGAGCAGGAGCGGGAGAGAGTTGAGATTGAGAGGAACTGGTCGTTTGACAGGCCGCCAGAAGGCTTCCCGCAAACATACTGCCAACCTGGATGCTGAAGACTCGACCCATAGGATTAGACGCTGTACTGTGTTACCACCTTAACGAATTGCGATCGCGGCTCAGTCTGTCCTCAGTATCATTCGCACAAAAGTCTCCGACTTCCAGACAAAATCTCCCACTTCTCAAGGAAACTCCTAACTCTTAGGAAGATACTGGAGAAGTCGGAGATGTAGGTCAAGTCTTCGGAGATTTACTTGCTCAGAACTCTCTGAACTTCGGGGCCAGGAGTATAGCTGTAGCCAAAGGCACTGCGATCGGAATCATCCAGCACTCTGGGAGTTACGATCACAATAACTTCCCGACGCTGATTTGCTCGATCGGTACGACGGAAAAGCGCACCCAGCAGGGGAATATCTCCTAAGACGGGAACTTTAGTAACGGTGGAGCGGTCTTCATCCTGAATGATCCCAGATAGCACCAGAGTTTGACCATCTCTCAGGCGGAATTGGCCCGATTCTACCCGTCGCTCATTCAGCAAGGTAATCAGGTTGCTGCTACCAGGACTACCTCCAGTTCCGGGCAAGTTAACCTGGAAGGAGCTATCAGGACGGGCCAGCGAAGGCGCGACCGACAGAGAAATAAATCCATTGTCATCAATCCGGTCTACCTGGACTGGGAGAATTAATCCGGCAGACGCTTTCTGCACTGTGATCGTTACCGTAGCAGGCGTATTGTTGTTCCCGCCTGTAACGTTTTGCACAATGTTGGTGACTACTTCCTGGGTCAGCCGCACTTCTGCTTTCTGGCCTTCTTGTACCACCAGAGTCGGATCGGTCAGGATCTTGGCATATCCATTCGTGACCGCCGCTTGCAGTTGCAGGAAGAAATTGTTGTTGAAGCTTCCCGTTGAAAATTGACCAAGCCCGGTAATAGGTACTGTGGTGCCAACACTACTATTGGTTAGGTCAGCCGTTACTCCTGCTCCTGCAGGAATGCGAGTACCAAAATTAACGATCCCGATCCCCCCTTGGTTGATCACCTGGGTGTTATCGATTCCAAAGGAAAAACTCACCCCAAGCCGATTGAGCGCCAGCAGGTCAATGTCGATTACACGAACGTTGACGGCCACCTGACGACGACGCACATCCAGTTGGGTGAGTTGGCCGATCGCCACATCAACTTTCCTGGCTTCCCCAATGATGGTAATGGTATTCGTCCGCTCATCTCCAGCCACCTGCACCCCTCGTAGCAACGGTGTAGAGTCTTGGAAGTTCACACGCTGCGTCTCCACCCGTGTTTCTGTCGTAGTTTGGCTTTGGGTAATCGAGTTTGTTACAGCAGCGCCCTGCAACTGGGTTACCGGTACTGCATTCACACTGGTAACCAACCGTTCTCGGCTAATCGAGCTTTCCGCCCCTAAACCCACCAAAAGATTTAAGGCACTGGCAACTGGAATTTGATTCAGCCGCAGGCTTCTGATAACTAGATTTCGAGCCGAATTGGGAAGTCGGGAGCCAACAAAAATAGTATTGCCTCGACGACTGGCCTCTAATCCAGTTACCTGCAAAACATAGTTAAAGACGTTCTGAACTGGCTCATTCACAATGTCTAAGGTGACTTTGGGGCCGTCCTGTGTTCCTGGTTGTCCCGGTTGTCCTGGCTGTCCTGGCTGTTGTCCCCCTTGCTGACCTCCCTGATCCGCCGTGAAGACGATATTTAGTCCGGCAGACCGTGCCAGCAGGGAGAGGACTTCCCGCGAGGAGGCATCTCTAAGCACTAAGCGGGGAATGCGCTCTGCTGTACCGAGATCAATGTAGCCAGGAGACGCATCAATCTGACCTGTGGCAATATCTCCCACTGGAGGGCGATCGCTCGAGGCAAGGGGTTGGGAGCCTGAGGGGGCGAAGGAATGGGACGAGTATTCGGATTCGGCTGATATCTCACTTGCGGAGCAGGCACCATAGGAGTCGCTCCTTGAAAAGGTGGCAGAGGGCTGGGTACCTGAGCCACCTGGGAGGGAGCCGCTGGCTTCACCACCGGGAGAGAAGGCTTTGAACTTGGGGTTGTCGAAGGGGAAGCCTGGGGGGCTGTTCCAGTCTGGGCAACAGATAGAGGCAAAGCGGGTAATGAAGCTGGGTTTTCGCTGCGTAACGCATTAATACGAGCGGGCTGAGCCACTGTTGAAGCAGAGGAATTAGCCGCAGAAGTAGCTTTCGCAGAACTAGATGCCGATTGAGTGAGATTGAATACTAGCTTGCCATCCTGGGAACGACTAATTTTACCTACAGGGGCAGACTTGTGCCCGGTAACAGTGACCCGCACACTGTTCCCATCCAGGGGAGCAACTGTCACCATGGCAATTCCAGTAGCTGGATTGGCTTGCTTGAAGGTTCCTTGAGGTAACTTCAGTTGCGTATTGATAATATCGGCTGTCCAGGTATTGCCTCGATTCACAGAGAACACCTGAGGCCGATCGCCCCCGTTAGTTTGCAACAGAATGTCCATTCCCACAGGGGTAGAATTCACGCGAACATCCGTTACTTGCGCTGATGCCTGCACCGCCTGCGCTGCCATCAAAATGGCGGCTCCACCCATCACTCCACTGAGCCAGATTCTATTTAATCCCTGAGCCGATTTCACAGTACCCTCCTCACAATCATGAGACTAATGCATAAACTCTTACTTCTGCGGTTGATTTGCCTGAGGAGGCGGAGCCGCCTGTGCTGCTTCCTCAGGGGTCAATGGCAAGAGAGCCTCCAACTGAAATTTAGTCGTAATTTTGGGTTCAGGCTGGCAAGCCGATAACCGCGCAAAATTGCCTGTTCCCGAAAAGAACGTTGCATTCTTCGATTTATCATCCAGGCCCGATGCCAGTTGGCGAATGACTAATAAGGGCTGCAAACGTTCAATACTTTGAAGAATGGCGGCAGTTTGGTCAAAATTACCAACCAACTCAACCGAAACTGCCTGCCGCTTCAACTTGTTGTTGACCTGCGAACCATAGGAACTATCCTTGATAATCCCAGAGGTTTCTCTGTTTGGCTCAAACCTTCTGAGTTCTGCCTTGGTGGCCAGATCCCCATACTTGTCCTCAAATTCACGAACATTCCGTTGTACCTCTGGAGGGCATTGAGCTAACCGCTGCTCTTTACGTCTCGCTAAATCTGCATTCCGAGCATCGATTTGGCGATTCAAATCCAACAGCAAGGTGTCCAAAGCCGATTCGTTGGCAAACAGGGTCAGTACATCCTGTCGCTGTTGCTTGGCCGTTTCCAGGTCTCGCTTCGCCGTATCAATCTGCCGGACGATCGCCTCTTGCTGCTGAATATCTGCTTCGGTTTGATCTACCTTGGCTTTCAGTTCCTGGTATTGCTCCCATTCTGGTAAAGCCAGGTAGTACAGCAAGGCTCCTGCTCCCAAGAGTCCTAAAAGGGCTAACAAAATCCCACTGACCCTGGGAGTCAACCGCACACCAAACACTACCGGGTAATCTGGTGCAGCCTCAAAGGTTTGATCTGGAATAAAATCTCCACCAATGGTCATGGCTTGACGACCCCCTTCTGTTGTAATGCTTCAATCCGCGTCACCAGCCC
>JBBIQC010000022.1:15351-19008 GCA_037442585.1 Oscillatoriales cyanobacterium bin_317 | reverse complement strand
CCATCCGCTGACCCGCAATCATGTCGCGAAACGGTTGGATATCGACGGGAAATCGTTCCAGGGTGTCAACCAAAGCGACATCGGCATCTTCGATCGGCGTACCTGCAAAAATCGACTCCAGTTGTGCTTCCCACTGATCTAACGTTTCATCGGTGGTAAAACTGGCACGGGGCCCATCCACTAATTCATCCGTCCGGCGACACCAGACGTAAATCGCCCAGATGGCGCGTCGCTTTTCCTCCGGCATCAACAAAGTGCCCAGGTAAAAGGTTTTGGAATACTTTGCGGTAATTTGACGGCAAAGCTCGTAGGAATCCTCAATGGATGCCAGGGGTGTGACACGAGAATGGTCAGGCAGTTTTAGCATGTCCCCAGGAACGCTCGACAAACAGTGCAGGCAAGAGTGGACTCAGAGATACCAGGTTCTGCATCAGCAGGATTACAAGTTTTCAATATCGCATGAGCCATAGATCCTTAAACCGTCTAATTTCATCGATGGTCAGATGATTCATCAGTTGTATGAATAGACCATCCTCTATCCTTCTTGCGCGTTAAACCTTAGCAAGCGGCTTTTCAGCCGAACTGTCGGTAGATAAGGAATCTACTATCAGCGAACTGCTTGCAATAGCCTGCGCTGCCAGCTTACCAGAAAGTACGGCTCCTTCCATACTGCCGAGGTAGCGTTGCATGGTGTAACTTCCGGCCAGATAAAAGTTTGCGATCGGTGTTTTCTGGGTGGGACGGAATGCCTGCCGACCAGGGCTAGCGGTATAGACCGATCGCGGTGTTTTCACCACTTTGTACTTCAACAACCTGGCTGGATTATCCCCTGTTAAATGTTGCGGGAACAGCTTTTGCAGTTCGGCCATCGTTGCGGCAATGATCTCCTGTTCAGATTTGTCGATCCAATCCTTCGCCGGAGCCAGTACCAGTTCCAGCATCGATCGCTCCGGGTTCTCATACTCACGGCAGGTATTGCTCATGTCTGCATAGACACTCAGCAACTCGGAGCGGGAGAACAAAAGCTGGTCTACGTCTGTCAACTTGCGATCGAACCACAGGTGCAGATTGATCACAGGCACTCCTTCCAGGCCATCCAGCTTCTGGAAAAATTCTATCTGCTTCCAGGTCGCAGGCATTAGCACCTTCATCACATCCACTGACATGGCCGATACATAGATATCTGCCGTCAGAATCTCATCCGGCTGTTCATTTAACCCGCGAATCACAAAATGCTGGACAGTGCCATCCGGATTCAAGACAATTTCTTTGAGAGGAGCATTCATCCGAATTTCCCCACCCCCCTGGGTGATGTGATCGGCGATCGGCTGACACATCCGCTCGGTTGGAGAACCATCCAGAAAGGCAATTTTGGAACCGTAGCGCTCCTGCAGAAAACGATTGAGGGCGGTGAGGGGAATGGTGGCCGATACCTCATCCGGGTTAATGAAGGTGAGAGCCTTCGAGGCGGCAATAAAAATATCTGTATTTACGCCTTCATCCACCCCTTGCATGCGGAGCCATTCCAGCAGGGTGTATTGGTCCATGTCCTCGACGTACTTCTGGCCCCGGACGACGGCAGGTAATAAACCCACAGCAAACCGAATCTTCTGGTTCCAGGTCAGCAGGTCGTTGTTCCGCAGAATGGAGACGATCACATTCAAGGGGGCGGGAATGTCCGGCACGTTGAAGTAGGACAGCACACCCGGTTTTTCCGGTTGGTTGAAAATCAGTTGATGCTTTTTCCACTGCAGGCGATCTTCAATGCCCAACTCCTTGAACAGCTCCAGCATATTGGGATAAGCACCAAAGAATGCGTGCAGTCCGGTTTCATACCAGTCGCCGTCTTCATCTTTCCAGGCGGCTACCAGACCACCCAGCACATCCCGGCTTTCCAGGACAATCGGTGTGTGACCCGCATCGACCAGATACTTGGCACAGGCTAACCCAGCTAAACCGCCACCCGCGATCGCAACACGCATAAATTCTTTATCTTTTCTTCAAAATCCTCGCTCCTCATTATACGTTGCATTCCGTAACATTTTCAGTTTCTGGCCTGGTTTTCCCTGGTTTTGCATCAAAATGCATAAAAAAACCCCGGTTACGCACCGAGGTTAGCATCAGGGTGTACTCAACCACCGAGTCGGATCCACACAACCAAAATCAACTCTTGCTGAGAAATTGGCACGAAGAGCACGGCACCGAGCAAGAGATAGACGTATTCTCATCGGAGAGCAGGAGTAGGTGTTAGGAGGCAGGCTCAGTTCCGAGTTGGTGTTACTTTCAACGCTTATTAGCCTACCGAAAAATGCGTAAAATTACGGTAATTAAAAAGCAGACTTTAATAAAGTTCTTGCAAACAAATCAGCTTGTCTACGGATGTAAACAGTTCTTCAAGCTTCTTTTGTAGGATGGAAATCATTCTTAAATAAAGATCCTGCGATTTTGCATCCCCACTGTTACAGGAGTGTCCATGAAGGCATCCGATCGATCCACCCGCCTCAACCATTACTACGAGCAAATTAGCGCGATTATTTTGAATCGGCAAAATCCCATTACCGGGCTACTCCCCGCCAGTACGGCTGTGAATGCTCATGGAGACTACACCGATGCCTGGGTGCGGGATAATGTGTACAGCATTCTGGCGGTTTGGGGGTTGGCGCTGGCTTACCGGAAAGTGGACGATGACAGTGGCCGCACTGTGGAACTGGAATACAGCGTCGTCAAACTGATGCGGGGGCTGCTGTTTGCCATGATGCGGCAGGCGGCCAAGGTGGAATCGTTCAAAGAAACCCAATCCCCCTTAGATGCGCTGCACGCCAAATATGACACGGCCACAGGAGATGTCGTGGTTGGCGATGATGCCTGGGGCCATTTACAACTGGACGCAACCTCGATTTTTCTCTTGATGCTGGCCCAGATGACTGCGTCTGGTCTGCACATTATTTTTAATACGGATGAAGTGAATTTCATTCAAAATCTCGTCTACTACATTGGACGGGCCTATCGCACCCCAGACTACGGCATCTGGGAGCGGGGCAACAAAATTAACCACGGTAATCCAGAGTTAAATGCCAGTTCCGTAGGTATGGCAAAAGCGGCACTGGAAGCTATGAATGGCCTGAATCTCTATGGCGTGCAGGGAGGCCAAACCTCCGTCATCCATGTGATGCCTGATGAAATTGCCCGTACCCGAATCACGCTGGAATCTCTACTGCCTAGAGAATCCAGTTCCAAGGAAGTGGATGCGGCGCTGTTGAGTGTGATTAGCTTCCCAGCCTTTGCCGTAGATGACGGGCAGTTATGCGATCGCACCCGCCAGAAAATTATTGACAAACTGCAGGGGCGCTACGGCTGTAAACGGTTTCTCCGGGATGGCCATCAGACCGTGATTGAAGATACCACCCGCTTGCACTATGAACCCTGGGAATTAAAGCAATTTGAACATATTGAGTGCGAGTGGCCGCTGTTCTTTACCTATTTGTTATTAGATGGCGTGTTTCGAGGCGATCGCCAGCAAGTTGAGGACTACCAGACCCGCTTAGAGGGATTGTTAGTCGAGCGGGATGGCCTGAAACTATTGCCAGAGCTTTACTATGTGCCGAAAGCGGCGATCGACGCTGAGAAAAAAGCGCCCCAGAGCCAGACCCGCCTCCC
>JBBIQC010000022.1:15019-15325 GCA_037442585.1 Oscillatoriales cyanobacterium bin_317 | reverse complement strand
TGGTCTGGGCACAGAGTTTGTACCTGTTGGGCCAGATGCTCACTGAAGGATTGTTGTCCGTGGGCGATGTGGATCCTCTGGGACGGCATCTGCATGTGCGGCAGCAAAGAACGCCGATCGTCCAAATTGCCCTTTTGGCTGAGGATGAAGCCCTGCAATCGAAGCTGGCCATGTACGGGGTTGATACCCAAACCCCCACCCAACTCGAACCGATTCAAGTCCGGCAGGCGAAAGATCTGGCCGCTGCCTACACCCAGATTGGCCGCAATGACAAACTGAAACTCACAGGTCGCCCCTTCCGCCGCT
>JBBIQC010000022.1:0-14978 GCA_037442585.1 Oscillatoriales cyanobacterium bin_317 | reverse complement strand
ATACCACCGTCTTTCTACCGTCTTTTCTGGATCAACAACTCTATCTCACCCTGGATCCTCATGTCCTGGTGAGTCAGATGCGATCGGAACTGGCTCACATCCAGCGCCACTGGAATCAGTTGGGTCGTCCTACTATGACCCTGCTACTGACCCATTCCATGCTCAAGACAGAGGATGACGGTAGCGGCGATACCTTCCCCATCCTCACCCTGCTGAAGGAACTGCAGGAGGGCAACTGTAATGGCGTACAGGTGAAATTGGGACGGCTCAACCAGTTAATGCTTACCGCCTGTGTCGAGCGGATCGGCTTCCTGCACGACTTTGAATTTGCCCAATCTCCCGTCCAGGATGCCCGTCCCACAGAAGTCTTCCTGGCCTTTGATGCCGACAAAAACTTTTCCCTCAGCATTACCCAGGAGTTCAAGCTGGAGGTGGAAACGGAGATCAGCCCGTTGCTCAAGAGCCTGCGGCAGTCCGTCAACCTGTATGAGCAATTTGAATTGTTGAGTACTCTGGCCCGCTTGAAAGGGCTGGATTTCGATACCGGATTGGGCCAGCCCGATCGCCGTGTCACTGTGGAACAACTGCTGGGCGAAATCTATGTCAAAGCAGACAGCTTGAAGCTATGGGGCATCTTGCGCGGAGTTGCGGGGGTGTGTGACAAGATGACGATTAACCTGGTAGATGCGGTGACGGACATTTTAGTTCGACAAAAGCAAATCGCTGTAGGCCGTTCCTATAACGAAGCCTCCCTGATTACCCAACCGCTGTCGCCCCAGGAAATGATGGAGAAACTGCGAGAGTTTTGCCGGGAGGATATCCGCGATCGTGTCCTGACTCAGGAAATTCTGGTCTACCTCAGTTTGCTGATTAAATCCGAACCTTCCCTGTTTGATGGCCTGCTGACGCTGCGGGTTGGCTACCTGATCCTGTTGCTGACCACTAAACTGGCTCAGGAGCGGCAGATTACCCAGGATGAAGCCTATGAGCAACTGATGCAACTCAGCCCTCACGAGATGCAAACCCGCCTGTATCAGGTACTGAAAGGATATGAGGACGTGAATCAGACTCTGTTCCAGCAGGAATCGTTGAAGGTATCTCAACGGGAACAAGACATCGATTGGGCCGTAGACCTAAATGCCGTTGAAGCCAAATCAACTGACCAGAATTGGTTGCACAAGCGCCAACTGGATGGAGCCTTGAACCGGGTGCCGCAGGGCTTTTATCCGAAGGTTTGGACAGTCCTGAAACACTGTAAGGGGCTGGTGATTGGTGACAAGTTAGAACGCCGTAACCGTTTGGAAAGTGAACCTCTGCTGGCCGAAATGACCCCCGGCGAGAAAAACTTTGCCCTCCGCGTTGAACATCTGCTGAACAAAATCCAGGCTCCCGAATATCGCCAGGTGAACATTGAAGCCCTGATGGAACTGGCCGCTTTTTCCGAACGTAACCCGGATTTGTACATCGAAGAATACATTGTCCTGGATGTTCTGATTGGGCACGCAGTACGGTTGGCCTGGTTATCTCAGCATCCGGGGCAGGACGATCGCTACGACGAATTCAAAGCATCGGCATGGCGCAGCTTTTATGCCAGTTCGCCTTACGACTGCGCCACCCATATTGTCAATGCCCTCCGCTTCCTGATTCACCTGGCCCAAACCACGAAACAAAAGACTCTCATTTTTGGAGCCGAACCCTTACAGGAGGAGGAAGAATCTAAGAGGGTGTTTTAAAAACTCCTCCTCTCGTTCCCTATTTAACTCAAATCGTCCTCAATTGACTTCGCCACACAACTATTGTGATTTCGAACATCCAGACTAGAAACTTGGTGACTAAAGGTTCTCCTAAAGTCCTCAGCATTACATTGATTTGGCTTAGGAGTCTGGGTATAGATAAATTCTTTCGTTGTAGTGGCAAGCTGCCATCCAAGCGGCAGTTTGATCTGCATTTTGGGATTGGCTTTTTGCAGCATCAAGGTTCTGAAATTCAGTTTGAAGGGATCACTAATCCCCTCGTTGAGCGTATAGGTTGACAACTCGATCGCACTCAGACTGCGGGCTTCACGAGCACTAAACAACGTTTGGATAGGCGACAAAAGCTCATTCAGACCTGAAGACTTTATTGGTTCGACCGAATTGTCCCGTGGCTGATCCCCGATCGCTACATAAATCAATTTGAAGCTTTTACCATACTCTTCCAGCTTCTGCAAAGTGCGGCCAATATCGATGGCAGTAGGAATGCCTGAATTATCAAAATAACCCCCATCAGCCAGACGTAATTTGCTGCCATCACTACTTCGTTTGTACCAGCCAACTGGCGTGACAAATGGAAATCTGGCACTCAGCCCCGCCGCTGTACTCAACCTTAAATCCAACTTACTTTCATCAAGCACAATATTCTCTTGAGTTGGCAACACAATCTTAAAGGGACTAATCACTAAGCGTTTGCCACTTTCAACCACAGTCGTATTCAGCACCAGGGCAGGGGCAATTCCTTGCGGATGCCAATGTTGGTAGAAAGACAGCTTAAAAGGATTTTCATGCCCCTTAAAGGATAATCGATCCCAGGCATTTTCAAAGGCAACTTCCAGACCATTTGCCCTATCCCAATCATCAATAGAGAAGGGAATAAACCTTTGAATCAAGTCAGGAAATAAGCCAAGCGTGAGTAGGGGAGAGAGCAAATCTTGCTCAAAAATCTTACTCACTTTTTCACTTAAAGCTGGACTCTGATCAGCAGTTTCCTTGATGACACTGGCAAAGGCTGATGCCCCCAGACTACCGCCAGAAACACCACTAATCGCAAAAAGGTGCTGGGGAAAGCTCGGAATATAGTCGGCCAGTTGTGCCAGAGCGGTTGCGGCATGGTAGGCTGCAAAGATTCCACCCCCTTGAGCGGAAACAATATAAACAGGATAGGGTTTTCCCGAATATTTCTGGCGATCGGGACGACTGGCTAACCAGTGCTTGAAACTATCTTCTAAAGAAGGGAGCGGCAGATCCTGAGACTTTACACTCTGCCTGAACTGATGATTATCGTTGAGATTAAAAATGCTGGAAAGAACCACTAGACCAATCAGGATGGTTAGGACTGGAATATTCTGTTGTAATGCCCAGTTATAAATGACGGACAAGACGACTACAAGAATTGTCAATGAAATAGCAATGACCCCGATCGCTCCAACTCGGCTGGGAATGGCAGTAGGAGGCAGAATCAACACGAAAATTACAGCGGTTAAGAGTGAGGCAATACACCAGGTAAGAATTGTTGTGCCTAACTTTGGAGCTTGCTCGGGATCTTGCTCTGCATGCCAGGAATAAAGCACCAGGTTGAGTAATGGTGACAAAATCAAAACGGCCACCACACCCAGAGAAAATTTTGAATCGGTAGCTGCAGCAATCAGGGGCAAAGAAAAAGCACTAAAAGTAATATAAGCAGCATTGGTAAACCCAACTTCAAAACCTGAGTTAAACAGACCTTTCCCTTGGGATTTAGCACCTAAGAAGTATTGTCTGAATAAGACAGTACGATAAACAAATAGGAGGAATAGGATAATTGCAGTACCCAGGCTTAAAATCATCCAAATCATCAGGAAGGCTCTTACACCTTCATTGATAGATTGCTTCCAGGCTTCCAAAACACCGAAGCTGAGGCCCAGAATTGGAACAATTCCCAAAAGTCTTGGCCCCCAGTTCGCTAAAAAGCTTTGGCACTGATTTTCTTCATCAGTGTCACATTGTTCTAATACCAGGAATCGGGAAGTATACCAGACAAAAACGGTTAGTGCAGACACAGACAGTGTTGCTATGGCGGCCTGATATAGATTGCTGTCCAGGGCAATTGAACGATACACCTCTATGGCCTGCTCAACCTTTGTCAAAATCAGGTAGGTTACTAAAGCGATCGTCGTTTGTACCCTTAAACGGATGAGAAATTGAAAGATTGGTTTAATCCATTGCTCTATAAAATTCGCGATTTTTTGAATGGACTCATTTAAAGCAGATGCTTTCATAATGTTTCACCTCGACTTTATCTGGACTCCACTCATCATCTATTGGCTCTGTTTCTATCCCTTTTCATAGGCTACTTCTCCCATGACATAAGTGGCCTGAATGGTGCGATCGTCCCCCAAAATAATCAGACTGAACACTTCATCCGCGAGAGCCGTGACGGATGCCACTGTAGGAATGGGATTACGGAAGCCCAACAGTGGGGTAGCCCTCGTATCTAACACCACAAAATCGGCTTCCTTGCCAGGTGCAAAATTGCCCAACTTGTCCTCCAGGTACAAAGCTCTGGCTCCCCCCAGTGTGGCTAAATATAGAGCTTTGAAGGGAGACAGACACTGTTGTTGCAAATGCACAACCTTATAAGCTTCGTGAGCTGTGGTCAGCAAGGAAAAACTGGTGCCGCCGCCTACATCCGTTCCCAGGCCGACCTCGACCGGATGATCAGGGGATTTAGCCTTGCCCAGCTTAAACAGGCCGCTGCCGAGAAACAGGTTTGAGGTGGGACAAAAGGAAATAGCTGCTTTGGCTTGCGAGAGTCGCTGAAATTCCTCATCCGTAAGCTGTACCCCGTGGGCAAACACCGATCGCGGACGCACTAATCCGGCCTGGTCGTACACATCCAGATAGCTTTTTGCCTGGGGAAAGAGTTGGGCCACCAGCGTTACCTCATCCGGATTTTCGGAGAGATGGGTGTGGAGATAGACATCGGGAAACTCTGCCAGCAGTTTACCGGCTAACCGCAACTGCTCATCCGTAGACGTGACGGCAAAGCGGGGAGTCACCGCATAAAGCAATCGTCCCTTGTTATGCCATTTCTGGATCAAGGCTTTGCTGTCATGATAGGAAGATGCTGCTGTATCAACCAGGAAATCTGGAGCATTACGATCCATCATGACCTTGCCTGCAATCATGCGCAGGTTGCGATCGTAGGCTTCCTCAAAAAAGGCTTCTGCAGATTGGGGAAATACGGCGGCAAATACGAGAGCAGTGGTGGTGCCATTCTTGAGTAGTTCATCTAAAAAGAATTTAGCCATCTGACGCGCATACTCTTTATCCTTAAATTTACCTTCAGTGGGAAACGTATATTTATACAACCATTCCAACAGTTGCTCCCCATAAGCGGCAATCACCTCAACCTGGGGAAAATGAATGTGGGTATCAATGAATCCCGGCGTGATCAATTTGCCAGAATAGTCAATGACTGGTACCTGAGCGTATTTCTCACGCAGACTGTCGTAAGGCCCCAGCTGTTTAACAATGCCATTTTCAATGACCAGCAAACCATCGGGAATATAGCGAACACAGTCAAGCTCTGGAACAAAAAATGGGTCATCAGTGAGGTCGAGGAAGGCCGCACGAAATGCCTTGAGGCTGGATGCAGTGGGGGTAGAGTCAATGGACATTAAGCCATCCTGGTTTCGATTTTGAATTTTTAGCTTAGCTGTGATTACTTTGAACAAATTTCCAGAGGGGATGGCTGGGGCCTTGCTGGCGAATGCGAAGAACAGCCTGTTCTAAACGTTTGTGTTCTCGCTTGGGCAAGCCAAATAACCAATTGCGGATTTGCCAGACAAGAATCCCCAGCGTCACGCCCAGGCATAGAAACAGGCCGAAGGCTGGGTAGGGATTGAATACCAGCCCATAGCGAACTGCCGCCCAGGTGAAGTATTCCCGGATCAGGGAAATGGGATACCGCAATCCCCAGAGGCTGATCGAACCGACAGTGAGCCAGAGAATTCCAGCAAAAATCCAGCGAGCGTAGACCGTTACCCGATGCAGACGATCGACCTGTTCCCGAAATAGCGGATCCAGCAAATCCTCTGAGGTTACAGCGGGTTGCTCTCCGAATGGCTCCATCGCAGAATTACTAGACATCCTCGGAACTAACCCCATCGGTGGCAGGAGCAACCGGAGCAGAACCGTATACCTGACCTGTACGCTCTCGCCATAGAGCCAGCAGTGTACTGGCAATAAAGATGCTGGAGTAAGCACCCATTGTGAAGCCAATAATCAATGCCAGAGCAAAGGTCTTGAGGGTTTCCCCTCCGAAAAAGAAGATTGCGAATAGGGTGAGTAACACCGTCAAAGTGGTGTTGATGGAACGGGTCAGCGTGGAATTGACGCCATCATCCACAATGTTATCGATATGGAGATCGGGATGGAGGGTGATAGTTTCCCGAATTCGATCGTAAATCACTACCGTATCATTCACGGAGAAACCGACGATCGTCAGCAGGGCAACGATAAACAGGGAATCGACCTCCACATTGAATAACAATCCCAGGATTGCGAAGATGCCAACGGTGATTAAAACATCATGGAATAGGGCGACGATCGCAAAAATGGCATAGTCTAGCTGGAACCGCAGACTCAGGTAAATAGTGATGCCAACGAACGACACAATCAGCGCCAGTAAGCCAGCCGAGAATAACTGTTGACCAATGACTGGGCCAACCGTATCAATTTGAGTCTTACTGGGGTCAAAGGTTCCTAGTTTCTCGCTCAACGCGGACTGGAGCTTATTGCGTTGTTCTCCGTTCAGCGGGGCAGTACGGATTGTGATCCCGACCTGTTTGCCGGAGCGATCGGTAATCGCCTGAATATTACTGCCTCCCAGCCCTTCTGCATCCATAACGCTACGGGCAGCGGCAATGTCGATCGGCTTCTGGCAGTTATCGGCCTTGCTGCAGTCCAGTTCAAATTGCAAGCGGGTGCCGCCCACAAAGTCCAGTCCGGGCCGCAAGGGTGCGCCAATCTGCTTCCAGGAGATGAACATGGCAACAATACCCGCCAGAATCAGGGCAGAGGAAATTGCCCACCATACATTTCGTTGTCGAATGACCTGAAGTTTCATGGGTCTGACTATGCCTCCGCTTTCACAGGTTCCAGGTTGGGACAGAAGTACTGCGGTTTTCGCAAACCTGGGAAGCTTAAGGCATAGAGTAGCAAGGTACGGCTACAGGTGATGGCGGTGAACATACTCACCAGTACCCCCAGGGCCAGTGTCAGCGCGAACCCTTTAACTAATCCTGCCCCAAGCCAGAACAATGCCGCACAGGCAATCAGCGTGGTCACATTACTGTCCAGAATGCTGGAGAAGGCGCGGTAAAATCCAGATTCTACAGAACGGTACAGGCTTTTTCCGGATCGCAGTTCTTCCCGTGTGCGTTCAAAAATCAGAACGTTCGCATCGACCGCCATCCCAATACTGAGAATGAATCCGGCAATACCAGGTAGGGTCAGGGTTACGCCCAAAAGATTGAAGGCAGCCAGGGTCAGAATGGTATAGATCACGAGCGCCAAATCAGCAATTAGACCAGGAAGACGGTAATAAATCACCATGAAAATTAGTACCAGAGCCAGTCCACCCATCCCTGCGTAGATGCTGCTTTGAATACTGTCTTTTCCTAAGGTGGCACCGACGGTGCGGTTTTCTACCACTTCTACGGGAAGTGGCAGGGCACCCCCTTTCAGTTGGATGGCCAGGTCGCGAGCCGTTTCCAGGTCGAAGTTACCTTCAATGACTGCATTACCGCCTGTAATCCCAGTTTGGGCATACTTGACATCCACCGAGTAAGCAAAGTTTTCGCTGATGGGTGCCCCATCCAGAAAAATGCCCAGGGTACGTCCGGTTCCGGCAATACTTTTCGTGAGTTCAGCAAATAACTCGCCACCGCGCTGATCAAATTGTAAGCCGACATCCCATTTGTTCTGGACGTTTGTAGCGCTGGGATAGGCATCTTTCAGCATTTTGCCGGATAGCTCAGTCTTTTCAAACAGAGCCGCGATCGAGTCATTCACCGCTTTCAGTTCCGCCTGATTTTTGGCGATCGCGGCCTGGTCGTTCGATTTCCTCAGTTCCCGTTGCAGCGTCAGTTTTTCTCTCAACTGTTGCCGCTCGATCGCCAATGGCACCTCCGTTCCTGGTTTTTGTTTGCGGAAATCGAGTTGAGCCGTTCCTCCCAGGACTCGTTCTGCCTGAATCGGATCATTAACACCGGGCAGTTGCACGATGATCTGATCCTTCCCCGATGTGAGTACCAGAGGTTCAGAAACCCCCAGACCATCGACCCGACCTTCAATCACCCGCCGTACCGCATCCAGGTCAGATGGGGTAATTTCTTTGATTTCCTCAGTCGGTTTTACTTGAATAGTCAACTGTGACCCACCCCTCAGGTCTAACCCTAGCTGAGTGGGCACATTCAGAATGACGACGATCGCACCAATAACCAGAGCCGCGATCAGAAGTAGTAAATAACGCTGTCTTCCCATGCTGTCTTCCCTGCAACAAACGCTATGATAACGCTTTCAAGTTTTGAGTTTTCATTTTTGGATTGCGAATTGTAAATTCAGACACAGGCGAACTTTGCTGAATTGACCTGCTGGCTACAGCAATCCGTTGCTATTTCAATAATCTACGGTTAACTTATCAAAATAATGTATTTTTATCAGGCATACCTCTATTACTTCCCAGTTTCACTTTCCGGGCCGAGCCTGCCCAATAATCCTCCGTCGTGACATCTGAGAAAATCGCAACAAAATATTGAAAACAGTTGCTGATTACAACAATTCATGTGATCCCCGTGCTGAACCTTAAGTTGATCTAAAATTTGCGGTTCAATCGATCGCAGGTGCGGTACGTTTGACACCTGCGACTGTTGCTCACAAGCAGGGTGAAGATGAACTTCACAAATTTCAAGATTGAGTCAGGTCATGAAAATTCAAGAACATCAACGTTGCAGGATGGGTTAGGCGGTAGCTGTAACGCATCCCATTTAAAGTCACATTTAGAAGTTAATGCGTTACGCGGCGCTAACCCATCCTGCACAAGAGTTTGGGATGATTAAATCTGAGATCTTCAATGTACAGCACAGGTCAAACATTAGTTCTAGTAAGCATGAGAAGCTACTTTGATTGAAACCGTGATGCTGAATTAGATTCTCCAGGATTGGGGAATGATAGAGAGTGAAAAGAGTGCTGGAATCAAGCCAGTAGGAAATCTTGGATTTAACTTGACAGGTTTTAGATTGCTTCAATTGTAAGTTTTTGATTCTCACATCCTATGACATCTAGCTCTAACACCGGGCGATCGCGCCAATCTGCAAAGTTCTCCGTTGACTCTCATCCTGTTGCTCCGCAGAGCGATCCCCGTGGGTTAGCGGTTGCCAATCCGACTGAAAGTGTCACTCTTGCTGAAACTCCGATTGCCACCGCTCAGGGTGTGTATGTCGTAGTGCATGGGCACTTTTATCAGCCTCCCCGTGAAAATCCTTATCTGGACGCGATCGAGCGACAACCTAGCGCCTTTCCCTACCACGATTGGAATGAACGCATTCATCACGAATGTTATCGCCCTAATGCCTTCGCTCGCATCGTCAACGATCGCGAAGAAGTGATGGGGATCGTCAACAATTACGAATACCTCAGTTTCAACTTTGGCCCCACCCTCTTGAACTGGCTGGAACGCTATGACATCGAAACCTATCAGCGGATCCTGGAAGCCGATCGCCAGAGTTGCGCCCGGTTGAATGGGCACGGAAATGCGATCGCCCAGGTGTATAACCACATCATCATGCCCCTGGCTAACGATCGGGACAAACGCACGCAAATTCGCTGGGGCAAAGCAGACTTCCGTTCCCGGTTTGGCCGCGATCCCGAAGGTATGTGGTTAGCCGAAACCGCCGTGGACTATCCCACCCTGGAAGCCCTGGTTGCCGAAGGGATCAAATTCATCATCCTCGCTCCCTCCCAGGCCCAACGCTGCCGTCCCTTCCCCACGGCTGAGCAGCCCGACCCCGACTGGCACGAAGTCGGCGGCAGCCAAATCGACCCCACCCGCCCCTACCGCTGCTACCTGAAAAGTTCTGAGTTCTCAGTTTTAAGTTCTAAGTTGGATAACCACTTAAAACTTAAAACTCAAAACTTAGAACTTGACTGTCCCTATATTGATATCTTCTTCTACGACGGCCCCATCTCCCGCGATATGGGGTTTGATACGGCGCTCAGCCACTCCCAGCAGTTTGCCAGTCGGCTAGGACAGGCGGTACGCGGAGATCAACGGCAGGCTCAGATCATTGCTGTTGCCACGGATGGGGAAACGTTTGGACATCACAAGGGCGGCACAGAGAAGTGTCTGGCTTACAGCTTTGTGCATGAATTTGCCGATCGCCAGTGGACAGTCACTAATTTTGCCCATTACCTCTCCCTCGATCCCCCCACCTGGGAAGTGGAGTTAAAACCTGTGACGGCCTGGAGCTGCAGCCACGGAGTCGATCGCTGGCAAGACGATTGTGGGTGCGGCGGTGAAGGGGGATGGCATCAGAAATGGCGGCGACCGTTACGGAATGCGCTGGACTGGCTCCGGGATCAACTGGCCCAGGTGTATGTAGAAGTGGGAGGCAAACTGTTTCAGGATCCCTGGCTGGCACGGGATGAATATATTGACGTGATTCGCGATCGCACTCCCGCCACCGTGAATGCGTTTCTGGCTCGCCATCAAACCCATCCCTTAAATCCCACCGAGCGGATTGATGCCCTGCGCTTACTGGAAATGCAACGTCACACTTTGTTGATGTATACCAGTTGTGGCTGGTTTTTCGAGGAACTATCTCGACCGGAAGGCACGCAAATTCTTCGCTATGCGGCGAGAGCGATCGAATTGGCCGGAGATGTCACTGGAATTCATCTGGAAGAGGCATTTGTCAAACGGTTGGCCCTGGCTCCCAGCAATGTAGACCTCTTCAACCACGGAGCAGAGGTGTATCGCCAACTGGTGACTACCGCTCAGGTGAGTCTGGAACAGGTGGCTGCCCATTATGCGATCAGTTCTCTATTCACCGCTCCGGCCAAAGAACAGCGAGTATATTGTTATACCGCCTATCAGGCCGATTATCAGTTGCAGCGCATGGGAGCGATGAACCTGGCGATCGGGCGCTTACAACTCACCTCCGAAATCACCCACGAAACAGCGGATCTGGTCTTTGCCGTGCTGCATCTGGGTGGCTGGGATTTCCACTGCTGTATTCAACCCTTTGGTGGACGACGGGAATATAGCCACATCAAAGAAGCTCTGGTGAGTGCCTTAAGTCAGGCCAGTGCGGCTCAGATGATTCTCACCATGACTCGTTTATTTGGAGATCAGTCGTTCAGCCTGCAAAGTCTGTTTGCCGAAGAACGACACCGGATTATGCGAATGCTGACTCAGGGAACACTATAACCAGGTGTACCGGGATAATTACGGCATCCTCATGGCCTTTCATCGGGATGGATTGTCAGTGCCCCAGGAATTGCAGGTCGCGACGGAAGTAGCCCTTAGTCAACGGGTATTGCTGGCCCTGCGATCGCTGGAGCAGGAATGGAGCGATCCCGCCGTGGATGATCGTCCTCTGGGATTGGGCCATCTCACGGAATTGGAGGCGATCGCCCGCGAAGCTGACCAGTTACGCTGTCGGGTGCATGAACCCGAAGCGAAACAAACCCTGGAACGATTGATTCTGCAATCCCTGCGAAACCTCCTGGTGCATTTCAATCCCGCCACGCTGGAGGAAGATATGGCCTACCTGGAACGGTTGATTCGCCTGGGCCATCAACTGCATCTGGGGCTGTCTCTGGCCGCTGCTCAGGAATTGTATTTCGACTGCCTGCACGACTGGATCATTCCAGAATGTCTGCACTGGTTGGATACCGCAGGTCAGGGAGCCGCCTTCACCTCTGACTGGGCCGATGTCAAAATTCGCCTCCCCCATCTGCGCTCACTCCTGCGCCTGGGACAAACCCTGGCGATCGATGTAGCTGGATGGTTAGCCAAGTTGCCTTAAGAATTTCAACGGCGATCACTCGCCATCACTCAGCAGCAGTTAGGCCCCGACCATCCACCGCCCCATTTTCACAGCAAGGGCGTTACGACAAACCACGTAAATAGGCTTGACTGAGATTAGCATCAGCCAAATTGGTACCACTTAAATTGGCATCAGTGAGATTGGCTTTCGTCAAATTTGTTTCAGTTAAGTTTGCGCCAGTCAAAATTGCACCCGTGAGATTGGCATGACTTAAGTTGGTTCTAGTAAGATTTGCCTTTGTCAAATTAGCACCACTGAGATTAACACCAACTAAGCTTAAGTTTCTCAAATTTGCTGCCATCAGGTTCAGGTTTCTAAAGTCCCTTTGTCCGGCTGCATATCGGCTACAGAATTCGTTGATTTTCATAGTTGCTAATGCTTTTAGAAGAATGGATGCGATCGCACATAAAAAGACTGTCTGCAGTTAAACCTTGTCCAAGTCCAGAACCGTAGTTTCTCTGATAGGAAAACGACCGTTCTCTAGCTGGACTTGGTTTAATAGCGAAACTTCTTCCTCCGTTGTTTGTGTTTGGCAAGTGCTTTACGCTTCTGTTTTTCGATTGGCGTTTCAAAATGGCGATGTTTCCTCATATCCGGAAAAATTCCCGCTTTGGAAACTTGTCGTTTAAATCGACGCAGCGCCGACTCGATTCCTTCATTCTCACCAAGAATGACTTGGGTCATTTAACCTCCTTATTGAATTAAGCTGAGGATGCCTCAGAAAAGCGGTTTCTTCTGCATCAGTTCCCATCTCGATAAAAGCAAATCCGCGCATCTGGCCCGTTTCCCGGTCTGTCGGCAGTTGCACCCGCTTGACCGTACCGTACTTGCCAAATACTTCAGTCAATCCATCTTGGGTAACTTCGTTAAGTTGGGTAACTTCGTTAAGATAGATTGCCAACATAAATTGACATAAAATTTCTCCAGAATCGTAGATGTAGAGAATTAGATTCGGAGAAACGCTTGTAGAACGAATTACACACCCGAAAATAAGCCTTACTCAAGACACTAACACAGAACCACCAATAGCGGTAAAAATATGTTAGGGTTGATGGCATGAATGCAACTGAACTTCAAATGCTATATGCAGCAGGAAAACGAGATTTTCCCAATGTTGACCTTAGTTCAGCTTGCCTTAGTTGTGTGAATTTGAAGGCAGCAAATCTTGCGAGAGCCAACTTACGTCACGCCAATTTACGATGGGCAGATTTGCGTCAGGCAGACTTGCGCTGGGCCGATTTACGGGGAGCCGACTTAAGTTGGGCAAATTTGGAAGGGGCTGATTTGGATGCTGCCGATTTAAGAGGCGCGAAAATGCCGGACGGAACCGTGCATAGCTGAAGGCATAGAAGTATCAAGACCTAGATCCATAAAATGCTTATCCACCAAGGCTTTACAGGTTTTATCTTCCATTAGCAGTCCAGTGCCCGCCCGATCGGATGACACTATTTACCATCTGGGTGATCCAAAAGCGATCCAGTTGGCGCATCCAGTGTGAGGAAGGTGATTGGGGTTAGCAACTCGTATCTTAGAAGCATAGACAGTTGCTTAAGTGCAACCTTGAATACCTGGCGGGGGGCTGCCAGGTATTTTTTTATGCTTACCGTCGGCGTTCCTGTAACTTGCGGTAAACGGCTTTCAGATCGACCTTGTGATGAGCCAGAGCCACCAGGGTGTGATAGAACAGGTCGGCCACTTCCCCTGCGATCGCGTCTGGGTCATCATCCTTGCAGGCCATCACTACTTCCGCCGCTTCTTCGCCAATTTTTTTGAGGATTTTGTTATCCCCCCCGGCCAGCAGTTTGCAGGTATAGGAGGTGTCGTTGGGATGATCGCGACGATCGCACACCACCTGATATACCTGGGACAGGGTATCGGCCAGGGGTGGTTCAATGTGGCTGTTCACCTGATGGAAACAACTGCGCTCTCCTGTGTGGCAGGCAACATCCCCCAACTGCTCCACGTTGACCAGCAGGCAATCACTATCGCAGTCGTACCGCAGAGCTTTCACCCGTTGCACATGACCGGACGTGGCTCCCTTATGCCAGAGTTCCTGCCGCGATCGACTCCAGAACCAGGTTTCTCCCGTTTCCAGTGTCTTCTGTAACGACTCCCGATTCATCCATGCCATCATCAGCACGGTTCCATCCAGATAATCCTGAACGATCGCAGGCACTAATCCGCGATCGTCGTACCGAATTGACTCGACTGGAATTGCCTGTCCATCCATTGCGACTCTCCCAAAGCTGCTTTCCCAAAGTGCAATCCCATCATGCCACCCTCTCGCCATCCTGATCACGCCACAGGGGCTTTATTCGTCACCAGGGCTTCAGTCATCGAATGCCGCAACTGTTCAGAAGCGCCAATATGGTAAAAGTGCTGCACTGGAATGATCTGCAGTCCTGGTTGCTGCCAGTGTTCTTGCAGAGCACCGTTAGCGCGAAACTGGTTTTCCTGCCAGGTAGAGAGAATAAACTGACAGGGCAATTGTTTCAGCAACCGAATCAGGGTTTGCTCATTCTCGTCCGTCCAGGTGTTGTAGTAATCCACATGGCGACCCAGGTAAGGCGGGTCTACATACACCAGATCGGCTTGCTCTGAAACAGCCAGGGTAGCGGTGAAGTCGGCCACCTGAAATGTCCAGGCATGGGTATCCAGAATTTCCTGTACCCGTCGTACTTGATTCACAATTTTGGTGATGTAGGGTTTCGCGAACCGTTGCGGCTTGCGGCAGAACGGCACGTTGAACTGGCCTTTGCGATTAAACCGAATGATGCCGTTAAAACAGGAGCGGTTCAGGAACAAAAAATCCAGCGGTTGCTGAGTTTGATTGAAGCGATCGCGCACTTCGTAATAATAGCGATCGCCTCCCGCCGCTAACTTCTCGCTTGCCGTTTCCAGGTAAGCTGCCGCGATCGCAGGGGTAATGGACCCCGTTTGAATTGCCCGATAAAAGCGAATGATGTGCTGATTCGTATCGGCCAGGATGGCTCTCTCTGGCAGAACGTTAAATGCCACCACCCCGGAACCACAAAATGGCTCAATCCAGGTTCCGGTTAAGTCAGTCCCGACTAGAGCTTGAATTGCTGGAATTAACTTAGTCTTTATCCCCTGACACTTGATGGGAGGA
>JBBIQC010000021.1:0-19063 GCA_037442585.1 Oscillatoriales cyanobacterium bin_317 | reverse complement strand
CCCACCTCGCAAATGTATCTCACTATACAATTATCCCACAGATCGATGGAGAGCCCATTGGGAGCCAATAAATCAATTGAACAAGCCTTCGAGTTTGGCTGTGTCGAACTTCAACTTTATGGCATTCCAGAACACCTTACCCCTACTCTAATCAGTCGATGTAACCGATCAACAACTGAAAAGGATATTCTTCAACCACAAAAAACATCGATCGTCTGTCGTTCCAATCGATCGATAACCGGAAACATTCCTTTTCAACCACAGGAAGCACCAGTTCCTAACAGATTCAAGAGGTTAGAGGAACTGTTAGCAACTGCAGCAAAGGGCGTTGAGCAAGCGTGGAAAGATGCTGATGACAAAACCCTGTCTTTAATGCTGCAGATTGCAAGACGACAGCAACAAGGGTGGTTAGATGCTGAAAGTATTAAAAAATTTCCCTGCCAGGATCTTAGGACTATTAACAAACTTTGGACACATTACAGCAACTATCGTTTTGGCTTCAGTGTTCAGCAGAAAATTTATCTGGAATACGGGGGGAAGCCAGACGGAAAATTTTATGATGATGCCTGGCAGAAATTTGCGCTCCAGGTTGGATGGAAAAATAGGCACCGCTGGATCTTGCCTTCAGAGGTGATTTACTCTAGCTCAGCACCAGTAGGCCATCTGCCAACCGGAAAAGGCATGGGCACTTTAGATGTCAATGGGTGGCACAAGAGGCTAATCTATCTGGCTGCTCGCGCTCGGTGCAACCTTGATGACTGATCTGGAGTTCCATTCAATTCCTTGATTGTCAGGCTACCTGAATCATCACCGAAAAGGATTCCAGCGCCAACGCTTGATCCTCCCACTCTCGCTTACTTTTCAAACTCAGACTGATTTGTCCCGGTTGCTGGGCTTGAAATGTCAGCACTCGCTGGCCACCTCCACCGATCGCGGCTGAACTGGATGACTCAAAGCGATCGTCGGTCAATTGCAACACCTGGGCATTGAGCGATGGAATTGACCAGCGATACCCCGTTGTAGGATTTTCAGCTAATCGCAAGATGAGGGTTTGTCCCGGTTTGAGGGTGAGGGTTTTACCATTGTCAGCCTTGGTCAGCGTGATGTCAGACATTCGTACAGCCCCTGTTGCTTGTGCAGTGTATTGAAAGTAGAGAGATGAACTAATCACCTCTCTACTCTTATTTCAACGACCTGGCTTACCAGACGTAGATGGTATTCACCTTACCATCGTCTCCTTCATAGTAGTTTGCACCTTTGCCAGTCGTTTTGGCATGGGCAGCAATGATGCTGAAGGCCATGATCGCGCTGTCGGAATTGTCGGCAAATTTACGCCAGCCAATTCCATCCACATACATATAGGAATTGCGATCGTTACCGCAAGCACGCCATAATCCTGTCACCTTCTTATCCGTCTGCCAGCCTGCTCCGACTGCTCCTGCTGCGCCTTGTTGCAGTTTGCTGGAGGGTTCCTGGGTGGGATAGTCAGCCACAGTCGCGGTGATCGAACGGACAGGAGGTTCTTCGGTAGGGTAATCCAGCACCGTAGCCTTGCCAGTATCTTTATTGAAGCCATTGCCAGGGGGAGCGAAGGCGATCGCTACGTTCTGGCAGGGAATGCACTCTTCAGTTCCGGTCATGGAGGGAGTGACTTCGAGTGTATTACTCATGATGAATCTCCTAAAAATCTGAATTAAAATTGCAAAAGCATCAAAGAAAACCTGGTTAAGCTATCACTACCAGGCATAAATCTGCGTAATGATGCCATTATCTTGATAAACGGAGACGACCCGATCTTGAGCTTTGGAGGCAGCCAGTTGGGTCAGCATATCAATATGCGCATTCACATTTGCAGTACACAGTCTGCGCCAACCAATGCCATTGCTCAGGTAAACGAATGCATTCAGGTCAGCATTATTGGCCCACAGACCCTGCACTTTCACATTGCTCAGCCAGCCAGTTTCCAAAATCCCTTCAACGGCATAAATGGAAGCCTCAATGCCACATTGACCATAGGCGATCTTGAAGTAGCCCTGTTCACCAAATCCGGTGCCCCAACTGTTCTTGCAAATCCAGCAACCTGCATTGTCATCGTAACCAATGATGGATACGCAGTGACCACCCGCAACGTCGCCCGTTACATGACGATAGACTCCACTCTTGTAGGAGAAAAAGTCGTTATAAACGGTAAAGCAAGCGCTGAGAGCACCGCGAGTAGAGACCCAGTCTTTCATTGCCGCAATATCATTGAGCTTTTTGAAGCTGGTGATTTTGACCAGACGGTTTTGCCAGTCAGAGCACAGAGCACAGTTTTGATCCCTGGCGGTGTAAGGGAAGCAGGCATCATCTACGATCCCTTGCTTAGCACACTCCATCGCTTTATCCGGCCACCAGCCATTGGCGCAGGTGCGTCCCTGAGACTTGGCATAACAGTAATACAGATGTGCCTCAGACAGGTTGATATCCAGGTTGGGATTGTTGCGCTGGCGTCGAAATGTGGCTTCGATCGTCGCGATCGTCCCAAATGCAACACAGGAGCCGCAGCCACCCTGGTCTTTGACATTAGTGACAAAGCCACCTGTGCGTAAATCATACGCGGCGGGATAGCCAAAACTAGAGGCCGCCGCAGTAGCCTGAAACGCAGCATATTTGCTGCTGGCCATCCGTTCCTGCTCTTCTAAAGACGGCTCACCGGGGCCAGGAATATAGCCACAGAGCAGCCGTTGTTCTTCGGGGGATAAACGAGACACGGTGGTTTCGCCTGCTTGCCAACCAGCATTTGCCAGGTCGATCGCGGCCTGCAATTTAATCGGATCCATAATCATCTCCTAAGATTTAGGTTGATTTGCAATCACTGGGCTTGCAACTCCCCTTTCTTTGGCTTTTTGAGCAAACCTTTGATTGCACGTTTGGAGATGGAGAATCTAAACTGGGTACAGTTCTCCATCTAGGGGAATAAGAGAGTAGCGTTTCTGTGTCTCTTGCGCCAACTCGAAGCACAGAACGCTACCTGAACCTTGTTCCATGCTAGGCTTGGCCACTACCTTCCCACAGTACCCACAAGGGTGATTCCTGCTCACCCAATTCTTAACTACTCTGACGAATGCCCCGTTCTTGAAGTTGATGAACAAAGAATTCCTCCAGGGAAGGACGAGCGAGTTGCAAATCAACCAATTGAGCACCCATAAGATTGAGGCTGCCTAAAAAGTCCTGGGGATTACCCAACACTTCTCCCTGCCAGAAGCCATCGCGAAATTCCATGTGGCCCAGGCGATTTTTTAGCACATCGGGATTGCCCCCTTTCACCCTGGCTCGATAGACATTCGATGTGCCCAGGAGTTCGTCGAGAGAGCCGAGACAAATGCGTTCCCCTTCAGCGAGGATGGCCACCCGATCGCAAATTTGCTCAACATCTGCCAGGATATGACTGTTGAAAAAAATTGTCTTGCCCTGCGACTTCAGAGACAAAATAATCTCCCGGATCTGGTAACGTCCCAGCGGATCGAGGCCCGACATCGGTTCATCCAGAAACACTAATTCCGGATCATTGATCAACGCCTGCGCCATGCCAATGCGTTGCAACATGCCTTTGGAATACTGGCGCAGTTGTTTGCGTTTGGCAGCAGATTGGGCCAGTCCTACGAGATCCAGCAGTTCCGGGATGCGCTTGCGGCGAATGTGTCTGGGAAGCCCAAACAATCCTCCGGTGAACTGCAAAATCTCCCATCCGGTCAGGTAGTCGTAAAAGTAGGGATTTTCCGGCAGGTAGCCGATTCGCTGTTTGGTGGCTCGATCGCCGATCGGTTTTCCCAGCACCAATCCTCGGCCACCGGAAGGCCGCACAATCCCCAACAACACTTTCAACAGGGTGGTCTTTCCCGCTCCATTTGGCCCCAACAGTCCAAACGTCTCGCCCTCAAACACCTGCAGGGTGAAATTCTTCAAAGAGGGCACTTTCTGAGTCATCCAGAAACCTGCCCGATAGGTCTTACTGAGTTCGTAGGTTTCAACGACAGCAGGACGGCTGGCAGGCGCAGTTTCGGTGTAGGGAACGATCGCAGAATCCATTGTTACAGAACGGGTAGGGGGTGTAGGGTGGAGAAAGTGAATTTTATCGTGTACCCGACGGGAAGGAGTCAGGAATGGAACGATCAAAGATTATCGCAATTACGACCGGAGCGATCGCGATCGGGCTGAGTATTGCTTATTTGTTGCTGGTACAAATTCTTGATTTTCGCGGCATGATGGCCCCTGCACCGATGGGGTAGTTCGGCAATTTTTTTCAGTTTTACGGGAAATTTAAATTGCTCCTGGGCATACTCGATCATCACTTTGTGTGGGCACCCATTTGACTGTAGGCGCAAGAGAGTCATATCCAAGGAGCAATTGAGATGAAGATGGCAGCAGAGAGCGCGAAAGTTGCCGGATATCAACTGGTTGAGCAAGTCTACTCTGGTTCCAGAACGCTGATTTATCGTGCAATTCGGGCAGTCGATCAATGCCCGGTTGTGATTAAGCTGCTGCAACGAGAATACCCGACTTTTAACGAACTGTTACAGTTCCGTAATCAATACCTGATTGCCAAACGACTGGAGATTCCTGGCATTATCCGTCCTTACAGCCTGGAACCCTACCGTAATGGCCACGCCCTGATCATGGAAGATATGGGCGGCATCTCACTCCGGGATTACCTCAAAACTCGCTCCCTGAGCCTGCGACAGTTTCTGCAAATCGCCATTCCGCTGGCCGAAATTCTTCATGGCGTGCATCAGCAGCGGATCATTCACAAGGACATCAAACCCGCTAACATTCTGATTCACCCAGAAACCCAGGAAATCAAGCTGATTGACTTCAGCATTGCCTCGTTGCTACCGCGTGAAACTCAGGAAATTCAAAATCCGGAGGGGCTGGAAGGCACCCTGGCCTATATGTCGCCGGAACAAACGGGTCGGATGAATCGGGGGCTTGACTACCGCACCGATTTTTATTCCCTGGGAGTGACATTCTACGAGTTACTAACGGGACAGCTTCCCTTCCAGACGACGGATCCGATGGAGGCAATTCACTGCCACATTGCCAGACCGCCCATCCTGGTTCATGAGGTCAATCCGCAAGTGCCGATCGCTCTCTCTGCGATCGTTGCCAAACTGATGGCCAAAAATGCCGAAGATCGCTATCAAAGTGCCCTGGGGCTAAAACAGGATCTGGAATTCTGCCTCAGCCAACTGGAAACCACTGGCAGCCTTTCTCCCTTCCCTCTGGGGCAATGGGATTTGTACGATCGCTTCGTCATTCCCGAAAAACTGTACGGACGGCAGGCCGAAGTGACCACCCTGCTTGACTCCTTTGCGCAGGTTAGTCAGGGCCGCACGGAATTGGTGCTGGTGGCAGGCTTCTCCGGGATTGGCAAAACCGCTGTTGTGAATGAAGTCCATAAACCGATCGTGCGGCAGCGGGGCTATTTCATTAAGGGCAAATTCGACCAGTTCAATCGCAACATTCCCTTTTCTGCCTTCGTGCAGGCTCTGCGAGACTTAATGGGGCAACTGCTGACCGAAAGCGACACCCAACTGGAACACTGGAAAACTGCCATCCTGCAAGCCCTGGGTGACAATGGACAGGTGATTCTGGAGGTGATTCCGGAGCTGGCCGCGATCATCGGCCCCCAGCCCGCCGTCCCAGAACTATCTGGTATGGAAGCCCAAAATCGCTTCCACAATCTGTTTCAAGCCTTCATTCAGGTGTTTGCCACGGCAGACCATCCCCTGGTGATGTTCCTGGATGACTTACAGTGGGCGGATCTGGCCTCTCTGAACTTGATGCAACTTCTGACTCAGCAACCCGATCGTGGCGCTCTCCTGTTGCTGGGTGCCTACCGCGATAACGAAGTCAGTGCCACCCATCCCCTGATGCTGATGGTGGATAAACTGCGAAAAGCGGATATTCCCATTCGCCTGCTCACCCTGCCTCCTCTGAGCCAGACCGACATTAATGATCTGATCGCCGACACACTGAATGCCTCGCCAGAAGTAGTCCTGCCGCTTACCCAACTGGTCTATCAGAAAACCCAGGGGAATCCCTTTTTCGCCACCCAATTGCTCAAATCCCTGTATGCAGACGGCTGGATTGTGTTCAATCAGGAAACCCGCCAGTGGCAATGCGACATTAATCAGATCAAATCCCTGGTGCTGAGTGATGATGTCGTGGAATTCATGACGCTGCAATTGCAAAAACTTCCCCCGCAATCCCAGGAGATTTTGCAACTGGCCGCCTGTATTGGCAACCAATTTGACCTGACCACCCTGGCAACGGTGTGTGAAAAACCTTCCCTGGCGGTGGCTGCAGAACTCTGGGCTGTCCTGCAAGAAGGTTTTATTCTGCCGCAAAATGAAGTCTATAAGTTTTTTCATGCGACTGAAGCGGAAGAATTGACGATCGCGGCTGATCTGGAAGGAAATCAGATTTCGTCCTCTGGTTCTCAGTTACTGAGCTACCGCTTTTTGCACGATCGCATCCAGCAGGCTGCCTATTCCCTGATTGCCGATGATCAAAAACAGGCGACCCATCTGCGAATTGGCAAATTATTACTCCGGCATGCCTCCACCAAAGAACGGGAAGAGCGCCTATTTGAAATCGTCAACCACCTGAATATGGGCAGTTCCCTGATCGCCCAACCGCAGGAACAGGAAAAACTGGCGCACCTGAACCTGTTGGCAGGACGGAAAGCTAAAGCGGCGACGGCTTATAGTGCGGCGATCGAGTACCTGACCGCAGGAATTCATCTGTTGCCAGCCAACGCCTGGAATAGCGAATATACCCTGGTGCTGACACTCCATACCGAACTGACAGAGGCCGCTTATCTCAGTACCGACTATGACCAGATGGAGCAGTGGGCTTCGCTGGTCTTGCAACACGCCAAAACCTTGCTGGATACAATTAAAATTCACCAGATTCGGATGATGGCCGCCAAAGGCCAGGGACAGCTTCTGGATTCGCTGCAAGTTGGGTTACAAGTATTGTCATTGCTGGGTGTGGAGTTCCCCGACCAGCCCACCCAGGAGGATATTGGACAGGCATTTGCAGTGACCCGGCAATTGTGGCAGGGCAGAGAACCCCTGAGTTTACTGAAGCTGCCTGCCATGACAGATGCCTATTCCCTGGCCGCGATGGATGTCATGACTGTGATGACCCCCTCTGCCTATATGGCGGCTCCCAATTTAATGCCATTACTAATTTTCAAGCAAGTGGAATTATCCATTCGGTATGGCAACTGTCCCGTGTCTGTTTTTGCCTATAGCGACTATGGGCTGATGCTCTGCGGGGTGATGGGCGATATTCCATCTGGTTATGAATTTGGGCAACTGGCGCTTCAATTGTTGGAAAACTTACAAGTTAATGCCTTCAAATCCAGGGCCTGGTTTGTTGTTCACACCTTCATCCAACACTGGAAAGCTCCCCTGCATGAAATCGTACCCCGGTTACAGGAAGCCTACCAAAGTGGGTTAGAAACTGGAGATTTAGAGTGTGTGGCCTTGAATGCCAATGCCTATTGTTTCTCTGCCTATTACTCGGGGCAGGAATTAACTGGTCTTGCCGAAGAGATGGATGCTTACCGCCAGACAATCCGGCAATTCAAACAATTTGTGCCACTGGATTACCAGGAAATTTATCAACAAGCGGTTCTCAATTTGTTGGGGCAGAGTGAAAGTCCCGATCGCCTGGTTGGTTTCGTCTTTAACGAGGAAGCAGCGCTGCCAGTCCTGCAAGCGGCAAACCATCGGACGACCCTGTTCTATCTGCATCTGAATCAAACCATGCTGGCCTACCTGTTTGGGCAATTTTCGCGAGCCGCCCAGACCTGTACCCAGGCCGCCCAGTACCTGGATGGCGCGATCGCCACCTTTATGATTCCACTCCACTGTTTCTACGATTGCCTCGTATATCTGGCGTTGTATGAGGACTCTCCCCTGGAGGAACAACAACGGATTCTGGAGCGGGTTCAGGCTCAGCAGGAGCAACTCCGGCGATGGGCAGATCTGGCTCCCTGCAACCACGAACATCGGTGGGCACTGGTGGAGGCGGAACGACATCGGGTCTTGGGAGAACGATTGGCAGCGATGGAGCAGTACGATCGCGCCATTGCCAGCGCCAAAGCCCATCATTTTATTCAAGATGAAGCCCTGGCGAATGAATTGGCTGGACGATTCTACCTTTCCTGGAATAAAGAACAGTTTGCCCAGGGATATTTGACTGAAGCCTATTATGGCTATGCTCGCTGGGGTGCAGCCGCCAAAGCGATCGATCTGGAACTCCACTATCCCCAGTTACTGGCTCCCGTGTTGAAACAGGCAGAAACCACCCTCAACACCCAGGAAACGCTGATGCTCTCCAACCGCACGGTTCCCAGTAGTCATGGCACCTCCTCTAGTAGTGGTGTTTCTACCACCCTGGATTTGTTGAGTGTGCTGAAAGTCTCGCAAGCGCTGTCCCAGGAGATTGAACTGGACAACCTATTGACAACGCTGTTGCAGGTGTTGATTGAAAATGCGGGAGCGGACAAGGGCGTGCTGATTCTCCAGAAAGACAACCAATCCTTTGTGGAAGCCGTCATGCACATCGGACAGAGTTCGGTAGTGTTGCAGTCAACGCCTTTGGAAGAGAGCCGGGATGTTCCCCTGACGCTGATCAGCATGGTGAAGCGCAACCTGCAACCGATGGTGATTATGGATGGCGGTCTTCATCCGTCCCTGGCCAGGGATATATACATTCTCAAGCAGATGCCCAAGAGCCTGCTGTGTACGCCCATTCTGCATCAAGGCAAATTACTGGGGATTCTATACCTGGAAAATAGTCTGGTGACGGGAGCCTTTACCCACGATCGGGTGGAATTATTGAATCTTCTCTGCACCCAGGCGGCAATCTCCCTGGAAAATGCCCGCCTGTACCAGCAGGCCCAACAAGCCCTGCTCGATCTGCAACAGGCCCAATTGCAGCTTGTTCAGAGTGAAAAAATGTCTGCTCTGGGAAATCTCGTGGCTGGGGTTGCCCATGAGATCAACAATCCAGTGGGCTTTCTGGCAGGAAATCTGACCCCAGCTCAGGAATATGTGAATGATTTGCTTGGCCTGATCGATCTCTATCAGAAAGAGTATCCCACCTCAACACGGGTGATTCAGAATGCGATCGAGGTAATCGATCTGGACTATTTGCGGGAGGATCTACCCAAACTGCTGAACTCCATGAAATTAGGAGTGGAGCGGATTCGCAGCATCAGTCAAAGTTTGCGGACGTTTTCCCGTGCCGACAAGGACTACAAAGTGCCGTTTGACATCCACGAAGGACTGGATAGCACCCTGTTGATCCTGAAGCATCGTCTGAAAGCCAGCGATGGCCATCCAGCGATAGACATTGTGAAGCAATATGGTCAGTTGCCGTCGATCGATTGCTTTCCTGGCCAGTTAAATCAGGTGTTTATGAACATTCTGGCGAATGCGATCGATGCTTTGGAAGAGACCAACGCAGGGCGCAGTTTTGCGGAAATTGAAGCGAATCTCAACCGGATTACGATCGCGACGCAAGTGCTGGATGAAAACTGGATCGCCATTTACATTGCCGATAACGGCATTGGCATGACAGAGGAGGTCAAGTGTCGCGTATTTGACCATCTATTCACCACTAAAGCAGTGGGTAAGGGAACAGGCTTGGGAATGGCGATCGCCCATCAAATTGTGGTCGAGAAACATGCTGGAACGATTGAAGTGAATTCCGTGCCGGCACAGGGAACGGAAATGGTGATTAAGTTACCCATCAAAGCGAATTAGGGCTCAACTGGCAGATAACTTGACTCCGAACTCGACTGAAGTTCCCGCTTTGCCTCGCCCAATCGGACGAATGTGCGGTTGCGATAAGCTGACAATCCGGTCATCAATCCGATGCTGCCGCTGGTCATACATCGCTTGTTGCTATCGGTACAGTTCAGCAATCACCAAGAGTTTGCGGTACAGGTGCTTGTCCAGTGCCGATCAGGTTGCTCCAGCGGCGATTAACGCATCAATGTAGTTTAGCCGTTTAGTTTTCTGTGACATGAGTATCTGCCAAATAGTAAGGTGTAATCGTTACAGGTGAATGAGCTTTATTGGATGGAGGTGACAGAATGGATTCTGAGGAGTTATCCAGCAAAATCCATTTAATTGATTTGTAAGTCCTGCAAGTCAAAAACGATACCTGAAAGAATGGTTAAATCGCTTAACTTGAACTACTCTTGAAGGAGTAATTGTTGAAAGATATTCACTTCAGCAAGCAATGGAGCCGATAGCAACTTGTATTCATCTGAAGACTCTGCATCGCCTAGAAGCGAAATCAACGTATCATCGATCGGTAGAACGTGAACAGTACTACTTTTAGATTGCACAGAAGGACGCAAATCGCTCCAGATGTGGATAATCTTATTGGCAATGTCCTTCAGCTTGACGGTATTGCCGCGAGTTGACCAGATTTCCAATTCACGTCCGTAATAATCAAGCATGGCAACCTCAACTGGTGTTTTGGAGTTAGGCTGAATCGTCAGTTGGGATGCAACCATAGCTAGCTGATTTGCTGTATCCATTGCCAAAGGCTGTTTAGCCGCAATCAAGTTTCCTAGAGGAATTATCCACGAATTAAGCTTGGCAATGTCTGTCTTGTTAATTTCAGGATTGGCTTTAAGAGTCTGGGCTGTTTTCTCAAGAGCAGTAAAAGACTCTGTGGCTTCTGACCATCGATTCACTTTTGCCAGGTCAAAAATTGATTTGGCAGAATCAGCGATTTTGTTGTATATCGAAACCCTATCCTCAACGGCTGAAGTAGAAGCCGATTCTGATGGAACGATGGCGCGATCGCTGAGTGTGATTGAATCCGCTGAATGAGATTTAGAGACCTCATCCAAATCACGCACTTCAACGGGTTGCTCGTCAAAAGATAGTTGATCAGCGAGTGCACACTGTCCCAATGGATTAAGGGTCAAGACTCCAAGCATCAGACTAAGGGCAATAATGTTAGTTGCAAATCCCATCGTGAAAATCTCCTATGAGCTCATCTTGCAAACTTACAGTCTCATCTTGCAAACTCATCGAGTTAAGCAATACGAATTGAGACGGTGAGTAAATTGGCTAGCTTTTCAAACAGCCTTAACATTTTCTAGTAGGGGAACCGATGCCATTGGTTGAGAACGCCCTCTGTAGAATGTTGGGTCATTGGCCTTCTCGGCTGATTCAACTTTCTATTCACAATGGATGTCAATTGGTTGGGTAGATTGCCTACCTGAATGTTTTCCACCCGTGTAAGAGAATCATAGAGATCACGCATTTGAGCAGCGATAATGGTATGGCTAAATCGTGATTCTACCCAATGCCTTCCTGCCAGTCCAAAGACAAACCAACGATCGGGGTTATCCAATGCATCCCAGATCACAGTTGCCAGTGCATCTCGATTGAAAGGATTGACCAGTAATCCTGTGTACCCCTGCCTCACAACATGGCATAGTTCACTCATCGAACCTGCAATGACTGGCGTTCCCGATGCCATTGATTCAAGTGCCACAGAGCCACATGCCTCATAGTAATTGGGTACGACACACACATTCGCAGCAGCATAGTAGGCAGGCAGTTGCGATCGAGGCACCGTTCCAGTGAACGTAACACAACTGCCCAGGTTCATCTGCTTGACTAGAGTGCGAATGTGCTGTTGCTCTTCTGAATCCATCTCACTTTCGCTGCTGTTATTTACAAGATAAAGCTGGAAAGGTTTCGGTAACAGCGAGCAGGCTTCCACAAGTGTTCTAATTCCCTTGATAGGAGCAAACGATCCGACATAGAGAATCAGCCGAGTTTCCGGTAAAATTTCCAACTGTTGGCGGGCTTCTGTTCGTGAGAATGCCCCAAAGTGCTGAGTATCTACACCACGAGGAACCACCCTGATTTTCCCATTAATCAACAAGATCTGACGCAAATCTGCAACTTCCCTGGGGCTACCAGCGACCACGCAATCTGCCTGTTCTAAACACATCTGTTCCACACTCTGACGAATCGAAGTAGTCTGTGTCATTTTCAAGCACAGGTACTGTAAAGCATTGACCACCCAACTGGTGTGGACGTGGGGAATCCCCAACTGCTGCTTCAGTTGCAGCCCAACCCAACCCGAAAGCCAGTCGCTGGTCTGCAACAGGACGTAATTATGTTTGAAGCGGTGCTGAAAGGTTAACCAGGCATTGACAAAGGAGGGCAGGTAGTCCAGTACCTGGGTAGGGGGCAGAGCGGTGACAGGTCCAGCGGTCAGATAGATTGTGCGGAATCCCGATCGATGCTCGACAATTTCAGGCTGATCGTACTGTTCCCGCCGGGTAAAGATGTCCACGTGGCACCCCTGTTTGACCAGTTCGGAGGCGAGTTGATGCAGATAAAGAGCCTGACGACTGCTGCGATCGCTGTCCATTTCGGAGAAGCCGTCGTGAACCAGCAAAAAGGCGTAAACGGGTGGGTTCGATTGGGTGACTGCGGCATCCACTTCTAGATTCAATTCCAGATCACGAATGGGATCTGGTTGCAAGGTAATAGCCATTTTTATTACACCTCTCAATTCAGTTGTTGTAGATAGCAAGAGTTAGTCGCTTATTCAATTGCGGTTAACAGGGGTGACTTTATGACAGAAGACAGGCAGTCAACCCGGATTTTTGGGCACTCTCAGCTTGATTTGTGCCAGCAGACCTTCTGGCAAGCTGCTGTCGAATCATAGCTACTAACCGCAACGGATCAACCGGTTTGCTCAACCATCCCTCGACAGTCAGACAACGGGTTCGCAGTTGGTGGTTGACATCAGATTCAGCCGTGAGAAAAAAGAACGGAATCGAGGCAGTACCTGCGTCCTGACGGAGTGCTGCCAGCAACGCATAGCCATCCATCTCTGGCATCCGCACATCAGAGAGTACCAGATCGGGATGATAGGTATGGACGATCGCCAGTCCCATCCTGCCGTTGTTTGTACAGAGGGTCTGAAACCCGGATGCGTTTAAAAAGTCACTCATTAATGCTTGCAAATTGCTGTTGTCTTCGATCACCAGAATCTTAGCCATCATTCCTCCCAGTTTTGCCTTTGTGGTGATTTCGCGTTCAACCTTGAAGCAGATAACCGGGCCTCATAGCTCTCTTGTTAGAAACCCGGTGATGGAGCGTTCGTGCTGAACACTTAACAGACTAAGGAAGAGGTGTTGAGATTCTTGACAGAACTTGTGCAGAATTTATGCAATTTATTAGAGGTTCAGGAACCACTAGCTCTAAACCTGTTTGAGACGGTAGCCCACTCCATGAACTGTTTCAATCAATTCTTCCGGTGCGCCAGCTTCTTTTAACTTGTGGCGCAAACCGCGAACGTGAGATCGCACTGTTTCTTCGCTGGGTGCATCATCTAACGACCAGATCCGCTCGATAATGCCCGATCTACTCAGTACCCGGCGTCCGTTGGAAATCAATAGCTCCAACAGCGCATACTCCTTGGGTGTGAGGATGACGGGCTGATCGCCGTAGATGGCTTCATGGGTACTGGGATTCAGATGCAGGTTGCCCCAACTGAGTCCGGGCGAGTCGATCGCCGTTCCCCGACGCAACAGTGCCCGCACCCGTGCCATCAATTCCGGCATCTCAAACGGCTTCACCATGTAGTCATCAGCACCCGCATCTAGCCCCGTCACTTTGTCAGACAGCATATCGCGGGCAGTTAACATGAGGACAGGGATATGGGTATTGCGCGATCGCAGTCGCTGGCAAAAATCGATGCCATTCAGCTTAGGCAAAGTGACATCCAGTACAATCAGGTCACAGTCAATGGTCTGTACCCAGTCCCAGGCTGTCTCCCCATCGGAGGCCACATCTACCACATACTGGCAGGCGGTCAGCGCCTCTTGCAACATGGCTGCTAACCGGAGATCATCCTCCACGACTAAAATACGCATTATCTGTCCCAACCAAATTTTGACGAGAGTTTTTTCTGAGCCGATCGATATTGTAACTTGCCCCTTCGAGGAAACCTGCCCTAACCTTCACCCTTTTTAACCGCGTCATGAAGATCTCTAAAGAAAGAAGAGTGGTTATTGCCGGATTTAGTCTGGCGATGCTGTTGACGGGATTATCCGGATATGTCTCCTATCTGAATGCGATCCAATTGCAGCAAAGTATTCGTCAGGAGGAACAGGTCGATACCCTACTGTTCAACCTGACAGATTTAAATACTGAAGTTTTGAATGTGGAATCACAACGAGGCAATTATCTATCTGATCGGGATGAAGAAGCCTGGACTGAATACAATACGATGATCCAAACCCTCGTTCGCAACGTTCACCAGCTACGTTTAAGGCTGGCTAATAACCCGTCTCAATACCAGCGGCTGGTAGCGCTGGAATCTCTGATTAGTGAGTGGCGATCGTTCTTTTCCCAGATCCTTCATCAATACCCAACAAGTACACCGATTCAAAAGTTGCCGGAGCAAGTACACCTTAAGAATCATCAGATTCGGACTAAAATCCAACAGCTCATTGCAGAGATGCAAACGAGTGAAGAACAGAAAATACAGCAATCGATTGAGCAGGATAAATCGGGTCTGGTGCTACGGTTCGCGATCGACTTACTCACAACCTTGCTCAGCTTTATTGTGCTCTCTAGTCTGTTTATCCTGCATCATCAACAGATGAAAAAACGGCGGCGAGCAGAAATCGCACGCCAGCAGGCAGAAGCCCAACAGCGAATTCTGGCCCAGGAAAAAGAATTGAGTGAACAGAAGCTGCACTTTTTTTCAATGGCATCTCACGAATTCCGGACTCCCTTGAGTTTAATTTTAGGGTCTGCCCAACTCCTGAACGGAGACATACAAGATTGGAGTTTGGAGAAGAAACAAACGAATCTAGAACGAATTCAATCCGCTGCCAAAGGGATGAACCAGTTATTGACTGATATGCTGACACTGACCCGCGCAGAAGTCGGAAAGTTGGAATTTAACCCAACCCCGATCGATATTGAATCCTTTTGCCTGAACCTGATTGAAGATTTCCAGACGTTGAATCGGTCAGATTATCAAATTCAGTTTCTCAGCTCCAGCTATTGCGCGTCTGCCTTTCTAGATGAAAAGTTACTCTATTCCATTCTCAGCAACTTACTATCAAATGCGATTAAATATTCTCCTCCAGGCAGCACAATTCAATTTAACTTAAGCTGCCCTGTTCAAAGGGTAATTTTCCAGATACAAGATCAGGGCATTGGGATTCCCACCGAAGCTCAGCAAAACCTGTATACCCCCTTCCATCGCGGTAGTAATGTAGGCATGATTGATGGGAACGGATTAGGACTGGCTGTAGTTAAAAAATGCGTTGATCTGCATCAGGGGCAAATCGCCATAGAAAGTGAAGTTGGCGTGGGAACAACCATAACCGTCCAGCTTCCATCAAACACCACAAACAACCCTGCTATATCAGGGGTGAAATAGATTCAGGACTGGCAGGTCTTTGCGATCATTAGAATTGCTTCGGCAGCAGGCTGTCAATTTATGTTCCAAATACGATCGCACTCGACTCCCTCACAAGTTCCTCATGTTTTGTTGGCAGAGTAGGACATAGGTGAGTTAAACCGATCGCCATGCAAGCACTGGATAAAAAACTGATTCGGGATTTGTGGCATTTGTGGGGACAGGTGCTGGCGATCGCGTTGATCGTCGCCTGTGGCATTGCCATCTTCGTCGCCATGAGCGGCACCTACCAATCCTTGAAGCTGACTCAGGCAGCCTATTACGACCAGTACCGTTTTGCTCAGGTATTTGCACAACTGAAGCGGGCACCAGATTCTCTAATAGAACAAATTCGCGCCATTCCGGGTGTGGCGCAGGTACAAACCCGAATTGTCATGGAAGTTACTCTGGATATTCCCGGTCATCGAGAGCCTGCCACAGGGCGGTTGGTATCGATTCCCGAAACCCCACGCCCCATGTTGAATGACTTATACCTGCGGCAGGGACGCTACATAGAACCGGGTCAGGACGAAGTGTTGGTCAGTGAAGCTTTTGCGATCGCCAATCATTTACAACTGGGCGATCGTCTGGGAGCGATCATCAACGGTCGCTGGCAATCGCTGCGAATTGTTGGCATTGCCCTCTCTCCAGAGTATGTATACGAAATTCGCCCTGGAGATTTTTTCCCCGATAATCAACGATTCGGGGTGCTATGGATGGGGCAGAAAGCGGTGGGAACGGCCTTCGATATGGATGGAGCCTTTAACGATGTGGCCTTAACCCTAAGTCCAGGAGCGAATGTTAGCGATGTCATCTTTCGGTTGGATCGCCTCCTCACTCCCTACGGTGGCTTTGGGGCGATTCAGCGAAAGGATCAGATTTCCAATCGCTTTATATCCGACGAGATTACCCAGCTTAAGGCGCATGCAATGATCCTACCCGCAATTTTTCTGGGCATTGGAGCCTTTCTGCTGCACATTGTCCTGACCCGGTTGATCAGCACTCAGCGCGATCAGATCGCTATTCTGAAAGCCTTTGGCTACAGCAATTGGCAAATCGGTAGTCACTTTCTCAAACTGGTGCTGGTGATTGTGTTTGTGGGAACGGCGATCGGCACGATTACGGGCCTCTGGTTGGGTTCCTCTCTAACCCGTCTGTATACCGAGTTTTACCGCTTTCCCCTGTTGCAGTATGAGGTACAATTGGAAACCGCGATCGTCGCCATTCTGATCAGTGGTAGTTCGGCTTTGCTGGGGGCTTTTGCAGCCGTCAAACGAGCGATCTCTCTGCCTCCTGCCGAAGCGATGCGCCCCGAACCTCCTGCCCAGTTTCACCGCACCATCATCGAGCGATTGGGGTTGCAACGCTGGTTGTCTCCTGTGGGTCGAATTATTCTCCGTAATCTGGAACGTAAGCCGATTCAGTCTCTGCTATCTATCATTGGCATTTCCCTGGCGGTTGCCCTATTAGTGGTGGGGCACTTCTCCTTTGATGCCATGGCCTATTTAATGGATGTGCAGTTTCGCATCATTCAGCGAGATGATGTCACGATTCTGTTTAATCAACCCCGTTCCGCCCGTGCCCGATATGACGTTTCTAGTTTACCGGGAGTGCTGTATGCCGAACCTTTTCGCTCTCTGCCTGCCCGCTTACGGTACGAATATCGATCGCGTCAAATTGCCATTTTGGGATTAGAACCGCAGGGAGAATTGCGGCAGTTGGTCGATCTCAATCTCAATCCTGTTCCTCTCCCCCCGGATGGGATGCTGTTGACGACGAAATTGGCGGAACTGTTGCATGTGAAAGTGGGCGATCGCTTAACGGTGGAAGTTCTGGAAGGCGATCGTCCAATTCGCACCGTACTTGTAGCGGGAACGATCGATGAACTGCTGGGCGTTTCTGCTTATATGGATATTCATGCCCTGAATCGACTGATGCAGGAAGGAGAAACTATATCCGGCGCTTTTCTGGCGGTAGATGAACGTCAGTTAGACAACCTGTATTCCCTGCTGAAACACACTCCTGCGGTAGCCAGCGTCTCTCTCCGGCAGGCCATGATGCAACACATGCAAGAGACGATCGCCCGCAGTCAAAAGATCATGAACGTGACGGAGGTCATCTTTGCCTGCATCATTGCCTTTGGCGTAATTTACAACGCTGCCCGGATTTCCCTTTCAGAGCGCAGTCGAGAATTAGCAACCCTGCGAATCATTGGCTTTTCTCAGCGGCAAATTGCAGTGGTTTTGTTGGGAGAACAGGCAGTCTTAACAGTCGCTGCTATTCCCATTGGGTGGGCTTTAGGCTATGGTCTGGCGGCTCTGCTCACCCTCGCCTATAACACCGAACTTTACCGCTTTCCGTTGATTGTTACCAAAGCCAGTTACCTATTTGCCTTTAGTGTGATTACGATTGCAGCTCTGCTATCGGGTCTGTTTATTAATCATCAATTGAGAGGTTTAGATCTAATTGCTGTATTAAAAACAGCAGAGTAATTAGATTTTGGATTTTGGATTGGAGTTTGTCTAAGTTGAATTTAGTTTCTTTAAATTGGAGTTAGTATGATGACGAGTCAGGTACAACAGAATTTTCAGAAAAATTTCCAATCAGAGGAGCGATCGCCCATTCGAGTGCTTATTCTGGGTGCAGCAGGTCGGGATTTTCATAACTTTAATCAGGTTTACCGAGATCATCCTGAGTATGAAGTGGTGGCGTTTACGGCTACTCAGATTACAGGCATCAGCGATCGCTGCTATCCGACTTCCCTGGCCGGCTCGCTCTACCCAGATGGCATTCCCATCCTGCCAGAAGCTCAATTGGAAGATTTGTGTCAGAAGTTTGCGATCGACCAGGTGGTGTTTGCCTACAGTGATGTTCCCCATGCTCAGGTAATGCACGTTGCCTCCCGTGCTCTGGCTCAGGGGGCCGACTTCATCCTGCTGGGGCCAACTCGCACCATGCTGAAAGCTCCCATTCCCGTGATCGCGGTATCTGCGGTACGCACAGGGTGCGGCAAATCTCAAACCGCCCGCTGGCTCTCGAAACAGTTGCGGCAACGAGGATTGAGAGTGGCTGTTCTGCGTCATCCCATGCCCTACGGGGATCTGGCCCAACAGGCGGTACAACGGTTTGCTTCTCTTGCAGACCTGGATGCCGCTCACTGCACGATCGAAGAACGGGAAGAATACGAACCCCATCTGGCGATCGGCAATGTGGTGTATGCCGGGGTGGACTATAGCCGGATCGTCGCACAAGCCGCCTCAGAAGCAGACATCATTCTCTGGGATGGGGGCAACAATGATTTTCCCTTCCTGGTGCCCGATTTGCATATTGTTCTGGTGGATCCTCTGCGTCCTGGTCATGAAACCACTCATCATCCGGGCGAAACCGTGTCGCGAATGGCGGATGTGGTTGTGATTGCCAAAGTGGATGCCGCAGCAACGGCAGCAGTCCAACAGGTGGCTGAAACTGTCCGCAGTATCAATCCCAGAGCGACGATCGTTCGGGCGGCTTCTCCGATTCAGTTAGAGGGAAGCGATCGGGT
>JBBIQC010000020.1:4498-19219 GCA_037442585.1 Oscillatoriales cyanobacterium bin_317 | reverse complement strand
GGGATTGCTATCTGGAAGGGACAAATCAAACGATCGCCGAACTCTTAACCCTCCAATGGGAAATTAATCCCTGTGCCCGTTGTTCTATGCCTGTCCCCTTCAAAACCCTGGGCCTTGCGTCTCTGGAATGCACCTGTAGCGATGTACCCAATTGGCCGGATACCGGAATGCCTGCGCCTCGATCGCCGGTAGACAATCAGGCTCAACTGGAGAAAATTCGCGATCGACTGAGGATGCCGACCAAAAAATCGCAAACCGGGTAAAGCATTAGACCCTGATTGTTCTGCTGGGTTTATCGGCTTTGGGGCGACCAATTTCATAACTCCATAAGTCACTGGCCATAACCGTGTTGGGAAAAATTGCTCTGGCTTCTGCCAACAAATCCTTTAATTCGATCGGGTTGCCGGGAGCATATCGAGGACTGAAGTGAGTCATGATCAGTTGCTTGACCTGAGCCGCCAGGGCCACTTGAGCCGCCATCGTAGATGTGGAATGGAGCCGTTGATAAGCGAGGTCAGCATCCTGATGAGCAAAGGTAGCTTCATGAATCAGCACATCAGCTTGCTGGGCCAACTCGACTGCCGAATCGCAAAAAATCGTATCCGTGCAATAAGCCAGCTTGCGTCCGATTTGAGTTGGGCCACATAAGTCGGCTCCATTCACCCGCCGACCATCCGGTAGGACAATCACCTCTCCCCGTTTCAACCGACCATAAAGCGGGCCAGAAGGAATGCCTAAAGCAGCCGCCTGTTCTACCTTGAAATGCCCCGGACGATCTTTTTCTGCCACCCGATAGCCGAAGGCGGGCACCCGATGCTTCAGTAACTGGCAACTCACCACATACTCATCGTCCTCGTACAAGATGCCGGGATTGACCGCGTGAACTTTGATGGGGTAGGAAAAGTGAGTTTGGGAATAGCGACGACAGGCTTTGAGATAGTCCTCCAACTCAACAGGGCCATAAATGTCGATACGCTCTGGGTTGGCCGCCAATCCACAACTGGCTAACAACCCCATCAAGCCAAAAATATGATCGCCATGCATGTGAGTGATGAAGATGCGAGTCAACTGGCTGACTTTGAGTTCACTGCGCAAAAATTGATGCTGAGTGCCCTCCCCGCAATCGAACAGCCATACCTCTGCTCTTTGAGGCAGTCGGAGCGCCACCCCAGATACATTTCGTGTCCGAGTCGGCACCCCAGAGCTAGTTCCCAAAAATGTAATTTGCAAGCCTTAGACATCCCAATTCAACGCCATCTTGAAACTATACTGACACAGAACCAAATAGCCAGCAGTTCACCTTCTACAAAGCGGCGATCGGAATCAATCCAGAGAAAATTCACAAAAGTTAAGAGATTCTTTAGAACACCAGTTAAGCAGTATAGAGTGACAACATCTCCTGCCTGTACGCCAGATATAGAGTTTTCGGGCCAAGGGCACAGCAGGTCAGAAACGACTCCAGCGATCGATCCGGGGGTTTGAATTTCAAGAAATTGAGTTACATTAAGCAACGTTGCAGTAGGGTTGCAAAAACCATGACGGTAAACCGTTCCCCCAAAGTTAACCTGTTTGGCATGAAATCCTGGCTTCAGTTGAGAGGACGGAGTTGGTGGCTATCAGGTTTGCTGTGGTTAGCGTTCATCGCTCCAGCCAAGGCGGCTGTGGAGATGCGAGTCGCAATTCAAGATGGTGTCAGCCAGATAACGGTAGGTAGTTCCACACGGGCGATCGTCCGCGATAGCGCTGGTCGTGATCTGGGAGAAATTGCCGCCATGAATGCTTTTGTGGCGGCTCCAACAGAAGGCATGGTGAAACTCGATCGCTGGCAAGCTAAGCAAATCTGGGTAGAACCGACGGCAGGGGGATATGTGTTCATTGGCGATCGCTGGTATCGCGGCAGAACCCAGGTGGTTGCCACTGGTAAAGGCTTGACAGCGGTTAACTATGTGGATTTAGAACAATACCTTTACAGCGTGCTGGGTGGAGAAATGTACCCAACCTGGCCACTAGAAGCCTTAAAAGCCCAGGCTGTGGTTGCTCGCTCCTATGTTCTGCACCAACGGGAACATTCTGCCAATAATCTCTATGACGTGGGGAACACCACCTCCTGGCAGGTATATAAGGGCATTGCGGATGAAACCTCCTCAACTCAGACTGCCGTTAATGCTACCGCCGGACAGGTATTAATTAATCAAGGCAAAATTATTGAGGCTGTGTTTCATTCTTCATCAGGCGGACATACGGAAAACGTTGAGAACGTTTGGATTCGTCCGTTGCCCTACCTGAAGGGAGTCCCCGATTTTGATCAGGGTACTCCAGAGTATGAATGGGTGAGAACCTTTAGTCGCAACGAACTCAGTGCCCGAATTACAGGTGTCGGCAATATTGTTTCTATGGAACCCCAACGAACCACTCCCCAGGGCCGAGTGATTACGATGCGGGTTGTGGGCGATGCCGGGACTCGCACTATCAGTGGCGACACGATCCGGAACGCTCTTGATTTGAAGAGTACAAAATTTAAAATCCTGCCCACCTATGAACCTACGGCTGCTAAAGGAAAAGCGAATCTGGTTCCCCAGACTTTTCAGGTACAGGGCAATGGCTACGGGCATGGCTTAGGAATGAGCCAGTGGGGAGCGTATAACCTGGCCCGTAAGGGGTACGACTATCGGCAGATTGTGTTGTACTACTATAAGAACACTGCTCTGGCTAAAATTCAGGTGAAATAGGTCAGTCAACGAGGAACTGAAGTTTCTTGTCGCTCTCCTGCGCGACTAGAGATTGCTATACCTGTTGCCAAACCGACAACGCAAGGCGAAAATTGGCTTTTTGCAGTGCACAAAGTGGGTGCTGCAGGAGTTTATTTTGTTACAAATGTAGGTTTTTAGGTGGACGTTCAACCCAGTCAGCTTGAGTCAATCGTTGTCCAAATTGGAGAAGCCGTTCTCGCGACAACAGAAACAATGGATCGTCTTTCCGATCGGGTCGATTCTCTGGCCAATCAAGTGCAGCAACAGGGCTACCAGATCTTTGCCCTGAGTGATGCGGTACAAACTCTGGCAGAAGTTCAGGAAGAGTCCCTCAAACGCCTGGATCGGTTAACGATCGCGTTGGAACGTCTTGTGGATGCAATTGAACAATCAGAAGAGTAGAGACGGTTCGCCGAGACCTCTCTACCCATTTACCAGCGTCTAAACCCTTGCCAGTAGGGACGACTTTTCCAAAATAAACCAACCGTCATGCTCACCAACGGAATGTAGCTGATCTGAAATAATCCCACCGGAATGGGAAGCAAGCCTCTAATCAGAAACACGATCGCTAAACACAGAACCAGCCCCCATAAACTGCCGGTGTTAATGACAGTGCGCTCCATGCGTTCGAGAATATACACGGCCAGTACTCCTACGCCAAACGCGATCGCCAGGGAGGTGAACAATCCCAATGGGCCAAACAGGAGGGTCATCAGAATTGGCTTAACTCCTGGAATTTGAGCACTAAAGCCAATAGCCAGTTCCAGTAGAGTCACCACGATAGCGGTCAGAATGGCCACCAGAAACAGCGATCGCCAGGGTAACTGCTTCAAACGAGCGAGAGGATTGCTCATAATATCAAAACGCAGAGATCGTAAGGAGCGTTCTCCTTGAGAATATCAGTTTGACAGCGATCGTGCCGCTTATTCACACAACCAATTCTTTCTCAAGCTTTCCTCTACTATCCTTAATTATCGAAGTTTCTCGATAGTTAAGATAGACTTGCTTGCCGATCGTCCTGAGAAACTCCAGCTTGTTAGTAGGGAATTGCAGGATCCGGACACAGCACAGGTCAGTAGGATGAAGAAACTGTTAAGCCATCCGGTAGGAATAGCTATCCGTAGAATTACTAGCTAAAGTCAGGGAAATCAAAAAAAATTCGTAACTTTCCATTTCACCGTTCAGCAAGTTGTTCTCTGAACAGTTACAACCACCAGTTACATCTTGCTGATTCAGGTTCTGTGCCGATTCCATCGCACTCACTGAGGTGCGATTTGGAGAAGGTTGGCTTTGCAGTTCGCCTATTTACCTGTTTCTGAGGCTATTCAATATGTTCAAAATGGGAGACGTGTACAAACGGTTGTATTCGACCTGGCAACCACCTGTAGCAGAGCCAACACCGGGCTACAGTATGATCATGCTCACTCCTGGAGACTTACCCTTTTTCTTGAAAATCTCCCTCGAAGTTTGTGCCACTCAGAACCCTGAGCATCTGGTTGAAACGATCGTGGTTCCAGATAGCAAGTTGATGCGGGGCTTTTCAGAATTGTTAAACGAATGGGCAAAAGACTATCCCATCAGCCCAGTTCGCATGGTGACGCTGAGTCCCCTGGAAATTGCCTTTAATCGCTACCACAGAAATCCCTTTAACAATTGCTGGCATCAACTTATCCGAGGCATTGAAGCGCTCAGAACTCCCTATGCCCTGTTACATGATGTTGACCTGTTTATCCTGGAGCCAGATTTCCTCAAGAAACACTATGAGGCCTGTGTGGCGCAGAATGTTTCACTGATGGGAGTGAGCAAGGTTTGGGATGGTTGGTACGAGCAACAAGGGTTAGATCATCTGGTTGCCACCTGGGAATTGATGTTTAAAGCGGATTGGGCACGGAGTTTCCAACCCTGGGAGCATCGGGGCCACCGGGGAATTGTAGCGGGTCAATCCCACTCGTTTGATATGATGCTGTGGCCTCAATGCCAAACTCCTCCCGAACAAATCAGCCGCCACGATCGCGAATGGGGCTTTATTCACTTCAATCACGTCACCAGCACCTATCGCAGATTCCAGCAATCCAAAGGAGCTTATGAGGATAGCTACTTCCGGATTTTATTGATGAGATTGCTGATTGATGCGTATGACCAATCTGGATGGCGCTATGATATTCCGTCTTTAGAGGCGCTGCGCAAGGGATTGAGCGATGCTTCCAACCGGGTCACTTACCTGAAAGAGGAAACGTTCCAGCATTATGCTGAATTTCGGGCCAAGTTACAGGAACTGATCAGTAGCAAACTCCTGGACGAGCAAAAAGCGACTATTCTCTCCGAAGGAATTGCTCCGTTCGATCGCGTTTTTGGTCAAGCCAATGCCACATCTCTCTCGCGATCCAAAGTTCTAACTGCTGTTTAGAGTAAATTGCTTGCCAATCCGTACAAGGCAACAGAGCCAGAGGGTGTTTTGAAGCTGCTCTAAAAGCAAATCGGTGGTGTATTGACACCCAAGGTTGTACTCGTAGAGTGATGTTAGCGCTGGCGTAACGCACCGATCAGAGGGGAATCATCTCTCGTGTCATGACCAATCGGAGGTAGAAATCTGTTGACTTCTACCTCCGATTCTTTTCCTTTAGAAATCTTTTAGGGTCAGCCTTCTACTTGCACCGTGGAAGGAATTTGAGCCAGGGGAAGCTCAATCTCACTACCCTGAGCTTTAATTTTGGCCTCCTTCGTTTGCAATGCCGCATACAGCCGATTCAAGGCATTGACATAAGCCTGGGCTGAGGCCACGATGATATCCGTGTTGGCCGCATGGCCTGAGAAGAGACGATCATCATAGCGCAGCCGAATCGTCACTTCCCCGATCGCATCAATCCCCGCTGTCACCGACTGTACCGAGAATTCAATTAATTCATTGGGAGCATTCACAACCCGGTTAATCGCTTTATAGACCGCATCCACCGGGCCAGTTCCAGTAGCGGCATCCGTCAGTTCCTGACCATCGGGAGTACGGAGAGTTACCGTAGCAGTAGGACAGGCATGATCCCCGCAGGACACCTGCACCAGTTCCAGGCGGAAGAGATCGGGCGCTTGTTGAATTTCGTCATTGACGATCGCCTCCAGATCCCAATCGCTGATTTCTTTTTTCTTATCCGCCAGTTCCTTAAAGCGGACAAAGGCTTTGTTGAGTTCCTGTTCCGTCAACTCGAAGCCCAACTCCTTCAACCGGGAGCGGAAGGCATTCCGGCCAGAGAGTTTACCCAACACGATCTGGTTATCGGTGAGGCCAATCAACTGCGCGTCCATAATCTCGTAGGTCAGCTTGTTTTTCAACACGCCGTCCTGATGGATTCCCGATTCGTGGGCAAAGGCATTAGCACCGACGATCGCCTTATTGGGCTGTACCAACATTCCCGTCAGACTGGAAACCAACCGGGAGGTTTTGTAAATTTGGCGGGTATCAATCCGGGTCAACGGTTCTTCCGATTCCACAGGCCGACCCAAGAATGGATTGAAATACTGTCGCCGCACATGTAACGCCATTACCAGTTCTTCCAGTGCGGCATTGCCAGCCCGTTCGCCAATCCCGTTAATCGTACACTCCAACTGACGGGCACCGTTTTTCACCGCCTCCAGGAAGTTGGCAACGGCCAATCCCAGATCATTATGACCATGCACGGAGATGATCGCCCGATCGATATTGGGCACGTTTTCCTTAATGCCGCGAATCAAGGCACCGAATTCAGCAGGCGTGGTATAGCCCACGGTATCGGGAATATTCACCGTTGTAGCTCCAGCGGCAATCACCCGCTCTAAAACCTGATACAGGAATTCCGGATCGCTGCGGCCTGCATCTTCAGGAGAGAATTCCACATCCTCCACAAAGGATTTGGCGTAGGCCACCATTTCCTCGGCGATCGCCAATACCTCTTCACGAGTTTTCTTTAACTTGTATTTCAGATGAATATCCGAGGTCGCGATGAACGTATGGATACGGGCATGGACTGCTGGTTTTAACGCTTCGGCAGCGGCTTGAATATCGGCCCGATTGGCTCGCGCTAATCCGCAAATTGTTGGACCATCGGTCGTACCAACTGCCTGGGCAATTTTTTGTACCGCTTCAAAATCTCCCGGACTGGAATAGGGAAACCCAGCCTCAATCACATCTACACCCAGTCGTGCCAGTTGCCGTGCAATTGTCAGCTTTTCATCCACATTCAGGGTAGCTCCGGGAGATTGTTCGCCATCCCGGAGTGTGGTGTCAAAGATGATAATTCGGTCATTCTGAGACGGAGTGTTCATAGGTCAAGTGATCGAAGATTTTACTAGAAGAGGACTTCTGCATACTAGCCTACCGTTTAGCCTGAGCGCCTTGACAGAGGGGAGCGAAGTTTTTGTTAAATTTGCAACAGATGAGTGGGAATCGGAATAGATTTCAGCCGTTCTACCCTACGAGAGAAAATAGCTGAACGTTAGGAATTGATGACTTTCTCTGCCAGGCAGGGCTGTGGTGAATAAGCCTGAGATCGTGATTCATCATTTGTCCTTTGTAGATGCACGCTCATGAATGAACAAGATTAAGCACGAATGACCGATGACCAATGACAGTCCTATCCAGAAGCTACTGATGCCTATCTGCTTTTATAGATCGGTCTTTTCAATTTCTTTGCGAATATCGTTCAGGTCGATGTAGTGGTCAGTAGCATTTCGGAGTTCTCTGGCAATCATCCCTTCGGTGGATACGACTGTAATGTGAGTGTGCCGACCTCGCAGCAGTTCGATCGCCCGTTCAAAGTCCCCATCCCCACTGAACAGAATGACGCGATCGTACTGGTCAACGGTATTAAACATATCCACGACGATCTCGATATCCAGATTGGCCTTTTGCGAGTAACGACCTGAACTGTCGTCATAATATTCCTTCAAAATTTTGGTGCGAACGGTATACCCTAAACTAATCAGTGCATCCCGAAAGCCTCGCTGATCCTGGGGATCTTTCAGTCCGGTATACCAGAAGGCATTGACTAAAACGGTATCAGCTTCCCGCGTAAAATGTTCCAGCACCCGTTTTGGATCAAAGAACCAACCATTTTTCTGTTGAGCATAGAACATATTGTTGCCGTCTACAAATATAGAAAGACGGTTCATGGAGTATTGCATAGAAGATTAAGAGCTAAAAGATCAATAAAATTGGATAACTAATTGTAACAAGACGCTTTCAGAAAGCTAGCAAGCTTACCACCAGGGCAACCCAGTAATCCCAAGAGAAATTGAAAGAAGGACTGCAAGAGAATTCAGATAATAGAAACAATCTACTAATGAATATCCTAATAAAACCCAATTAATTGGGCAAAAACGATCGTTATTGGATAGGGAAACGACTAAAACGTAGTCTAAAAAATAACTGCCCCGTCTAAGTAATGATACATTTTTGACTGAACCTGATGATTTTAATAGAGAAACCTGAGAGCTTGATTGTTACTCATCAACTGACTACTCTGGTTTGCCACTATTATTACAAAAAAATAAAATCTGGGTGCTTCAACCTGAGAATCGATCGCCCCAAATGATCAAATTTAGTTCCTCCGTCGCTCTGTGATATGAAGATGTCCCTAGTCAGGGTAGGGGTGAATAGGCTCTAATAGTATAGATTCTGTTGGTAAGACTGTTCATCGCACAGGTGGCAGATTGGGTGTATCGCCTGCTGATGTCTTACATGGGTTTCGGCTATGTCTACGGAAAACTCTCAGTCTCAAACAGAGACCTTTGTGGCTCCTCCATCACTCACTGAACGCCTCTCCTTCCAGACTGTTTGGCAGCGACTCGTCACCCGACACATCGCCCACCAACCGCCAATACGTTCAAACCTGGCAAAAGCGGGGCATGTACTGATCGGGATGATTGCATTAACGGCAGGTATTGCTACAGGTCAGAGCTTAGTGTCTGTTCGCTTCATGGAGCGGCAGGTTCAAACCATGTTTTTCAATCTTCGCTCTGCCGTGAAGCCACCTGAAAACGTAGTCATCCTGGCGGTTGAACGCAGCACGCTGGAGCAAGCCAGAATTACGCCCCAGAACAATCCGGATCTGCAGTCGCTTGTCTGGCCTTTTAAGCGGGCAACTTATGCAAAAGTGATCGACCGCTTGATGCAGGCAGGTGCGCGGGCAGTGGCGGTAGATGTGATTTGGGCTGATCCCAGTTTTCATGGCGCAGAGGATGATGCCAAATTGCAACAGGTGCTAAAGCATTATCCGGGTCGAGTCGTTATGGCGGCGACCTATGACAATAGTCAAACCCGTCAGGGGGATATCACTCAACTGACTTTGCCGACTCCATCCTTGAGAAATTTGTCTCAACCAATTGGGACGATTAATTTCTGGACGGAACCTGATAACTTCTGGAAAGAGCCGGAAGGCTCTGAGGGACGCATCCATCGTTTAGGCAGCGAATTTGTCCGTCTGAAAGCTCAGATTCTACCAGAGCAGGCCACCTACCTGAATCAGTTGAGTCAAGAATATCCCTCTTTTGCAGAAGCAACCCTCAAAGCGGCTAAAGTCGAGTATCCTCCTCCTAAGGGAGACATGATCTTCTACTACGGTCCATCAGTAGGTGAGGACTATGGGTCAATCGGATTCACTACAATTCCCTTTTGGCACGTCCTGGATTCGGCAAACTGGACTGGTTACTTAAACAACGGTCAGTTCTTCGAGGGCAAAATTGTTGTCATTGGGACGGCAGAGAACAATAACTTAAAGGATTTTTTGCCAACCCCAATGGGAAAAATGCCGGGAGTCGAAATCCATGCCAGTGCGATCGCCACTCTGATGCAGGGTCGCTCCCTCGTCACTGTGATCCCCGCCCCTCTATTCCAGGGACTATTCGTTGCCGGACTGATATTGGCGGTGGCTTACTTACAAAGCCGTACCTCTCGCCCCATTCACCGATTTGGCTGGGGAATGGTGATTATGGTTGCCTTGGGGATCATCAGTTATGGACTATTTACTCGAATGCAATTAGTCTTGCCAACGGCTGTACCATTAGTGGCGATCGCCCTGGGGAGCACCTCCTACCTTTTGATCGGCATTACCAATGAAAAACTGCGGTTAATTCGGGCGGCAAGACTTCATCGAGCCTCGGAGGATGTGCGGGAATTCCTGGAAGACAGCGGCCAGGAGGACTTGGAGCAGATTAGCGAAAGCTATACCCGCGAAATGATCGGTCAAACTCTGCGAGGCCGATACAAAATCCTCAAAGCCCTGGGAACAGGCGGATTCAGTGTCACGTATATTGCAGAAGATACCGATTTACCGGGCCATCCCCACTGTGTCGTGAAGCAGTTAAGGCCCAGTAATAGTAAACCTGCGGCTTTGAAGTGGGCACAGGAAAAGTTTAGAAAAGAAGCAGAAACGCTGTATCATCTCCCTCCTCATGACAGAATTCCTCGGCTTCTGGCTTATTTTGAGGAAAAAGGTGAATTCTACCTGATTCAGGATTATGTTGAAGGAGAACCGCTGAGAATTCGCAGCTTTGTCGATCGCCTACCTGAATGGAAAGTGGTTGGCATCCTGGAGGAAGTTCTGCAGATTCTCCAGTTCATTCACGAATACGGCATTATTCACCGGGACATTAAGCCCCCCAACATCATTCAACGTAAATCGGATGGTCATCTGGTATTGATTGACTTTGGGGTCGTTAAAAATATTCAGCAAATGGGAGGCGGAGAAGAAGCAACCAGCATGACGATCGCCGTTGGTACAAGGGGGTATATTGCTCCAGAACAGAGTGACGGGCGCCCTCGGCCCAATAGCGATATTTACTCCTTGGGAATGATGGCAATTCAGGCCGTAACAGGAATTCCTAGTGAGAATCTACAGCGAGACCCCCATACGGGCGAACTGATCTGGCAGAGACAGCCTTTTGCCAGCCATACTCTAGCCCAAATTTTGGATCGGATGGTGCGTTTTAATTTTACGGAGCGATATCAATCGGCAGCGGAAGTACTGACCGATCTGCAACCCCTGATTGAATTGCATCGATCGCATCCTGCAGAGCCTGATTTTCCTGCTGCTGAGTCACGAGAGGTGGATGAAGAGGATGACTCTGCCTCGGATCCGACTAAGTTATGGCACGATACGTCTGATTTAGACGTTGCCCTGCCTGAAACGGATCCGTCGCCAGAGGATTCAGAACCGCTGCACTGCACTCAAAGGACAGAGGATTCTTCAACAGAGGCCACCCAACCCTGGGTTCCAGACGATCATGCAGCGACAGATCCTGCCGATCCACCCTCGGCAGCACAGGATTAAAGGAATTACAACAACTCTTCGCGATCGTCTGTCCAGAGCATTTCAGTAGTAGTAGGTTCTGCAGCCTCTGCGGGAGAGTTGTTTTCTGGCGATCGCTGCAGCACAAAAGGCAAGAAGGCTCCCTTGAGGCCGCGTTTAATCCGCTCCGGAGTGCCTTCAAAAATGACAAATAAGGGATAGGTACTATCGGCTCCCTCACTCAAGATGTGGCGGTAGCGCAAGGGCATATCCCATTCATAGCCCCGGCTTAAGGCAACCTGAGTATGCCGCCAGCGACTCAATAAATCCGAAAAATCTTCTTCAGGGCGATGAATGAAAATAAAGATTTCTACCCCCGTTTTGATTTTCCACTCCGGGTCACACATTAAGAGCGCGATGTCACAAGGCAAACATAGAGACTCACCACTGGACGTATTTAAATCCCCGGCATTATTACGGGAGGTGGTGCCTCGCAGGCGAACCACTGGCAGAGGGATGGCAATTAAGCTTTCTTTAGGGCGGCGCATACTGGGGATCATCTCCAGATAGGGCCGATACTGCTTCAGCAGGGCGATCGCAGACTGAGCATTGCTGTACTCTGCCAACGCTTCTTCGTAATGAGCTTTCTGCATGGACATAGGGATAGTGAACTAGCCCAATTTCTCAAACACAGCGAACATGGGTAGATACATCGACAATAAAATGGCTCCCACCATTCCCCCCAGCACCACAATCATGATTGGTTCCAGGATACTGGTAAGCGCTTTCACAGCCTGTTCCACCTCATCTTCGTAGAAGTCAGCTACCTTGGCCAGCATCTTATCCAGTTCCCCAGTTTCTTCCCCAATACTGATCATCTGAATGGCCATCAAGGGAAAAACCTGCTCTTTCTGGAGGGCAATACTGATCATGCCGCCCGTTTGAATTTCCCGACGAGCCTCATCTACGGCATTCGCAATAATCTGGTTACCTGCCGTATCTCTGACAATTTCTAAACAGGTGAGAATCGGTACCCCGGAACGAGTTAAAGCTCCAAAGGTACGGCAAAACCGGGCTGTCGCGGTTTTCTGAATCAAGTCACCGAACAGGGGCAGTTTCAGCATCATGCGATCGACGGTTTCCCGTCCCACCCGAGTTTTGTAATACTGTCTAAACGCAAAAACAGCTACGCCCACGACCACCAGCGCAAAGATGACGTTTTTAATATCCTGCACAAAGTAGCTAATGTTCATCATGAACTGGGTGAAGGCAGGTAATTCCACTCCAATCTCTTTGAAGATGTTGGCAAAGATCGGCAGCAGAAACCGCACCATGCCAAAAAAGATCAGCACGGCCAAAATACCCACAGTCACCGGATAGGACATCGCTGCTTTAATTTGGTTCTGCAAGCGGGCCACATCTTCCAACAACTTCGCCAGCCGGTTCAGTACCTCATCCAGCACACCACCAACTTCCCCAGCTTGAATCATGCTGGTATAGAGGTTATCGAAACACTCCGGATGCTTCCGCATAGCATCCGACAGGTTAACCCCCTGTTGCACATCAGAACTAACGTTGAGCAAGGCTTTCTTCAACTTCGGATTCTGACATTGTTCCGACAGAACCCCCAGTCCCCTCACCATGGCGACCCCAGCATTGACCAGAGCCGCAAACTGGCGGGAAAATACCGCCTTATCCTTGACGGTCACTTTGGTGAAAGAATCTCTGATCGATGCTAAATCAAAGTTCAGGGACAGCCCATCGTCTTGTTTCAGTTCCTGAACAAACAGCCCTTTTTCTCGTAAGGACGCTCGAGCTTCTCTGAGAGAATCTGCAACGATTCGTTCTTTCCGAGCTGCGCCTCTTGCATCTTGAACGCGGGCAACAAAGGTAGGCATAGGAAGATACCTGGGTGACGACTAGAAGGGGTGGGTATTGTAGACTACGTCAGGTGTTGACCGTTCTATTCAAGACCGTTTTCGTAGTCTACATCGCAACAGACTGGAGTCAGTTAGTGGCGCATCGCCCCTGCCTGAGCTGCTGCCCCTGCAGGTGCATTACCAATCAGCCGCTGAAGTTCATCCGGACGGGAGGTTTTGGACATGGCTGACTCAAAGGTAATTAAGCCCGACTTGTATTGATCGGCCAACACTTTCTCCAAGGTTTGCATACCCAATTTACCCCCAGTTTGAATGGCTGAATAAATTTGGGCGGTTTTTCCTTCCCGAATCAAGTTGGAAATAGCGGGAGTAACAATCATGATTTCTTGAGCCATGACCCGTCCATACTCTCCCGGCTTAGGATTCTTCTTGGGTACCAGAGTCTGGCTAAAGACGGCTACCAGAGAGTTAGAAAGCTGCACCCGTACCTGAGTTTGTTTTTCTGCTGGAAACACATCAATGATCCGGTCTACGGTTTGTGCGGCAGAACTGGTGTGCAGCGTACCAAAGACGAGGTGGCCCGTTTCAGCCGCTGAAATCGCCAGCGAAATCGTTTCCAAGTCCCGCATTTCACCTACCAGAATAATGTCTGGGTCTTCCCGAAGAGCCGCCCGGAGAGCATTTGCAAAGCTTTTCGTATCTTCTCCTAACTGACGCTGGTGAATCAGGCTCTTGAGGGGTTCGTAAACGAATTCGATCGGATCCTCGATCGTCAGAATATGTTCAGCACGAGTCCGGTTAATCAGATCGATCATCGCCGCCAGGGTGGTGGTTTTACCCGATCCGGTGGGGCCAGTCACGAGAATCAATCCTCTGGGTTTCTCTGCCATTTCCCGCACCACATCCGGCAATCCCAACTTCTCGAAGTTCGGAATTTTAGAACTGAGTGCCCGCAAGCAAGCCGCATAGGTGCCCCGGTCTTTATAGACGTTGACCCGGAACCGAGCCAGCCCTCTTACCCCGTAGGAACAGTCCAATTCCCAGTTTTGCTCCAGGTTTTTGCGTTGAGTGTTGTTCAACATACTGAAAATGAGCCGCTGGCACTCTTCGGCCGTTAGTGCCTCATCTCCAATCGGTTGGAGCTTACCGCTAATGCGAAAGTAGGGAGGTAAACCAGCCGTCAGGTGCAGGTCGGAGCCGCCCATTTCAATTAACTGCTCCATCAGGTCTTCAATCATCAGTTCCATAGGTGTGCTCCTTTGGCGATCGTGATTTGAGAGGGTTAGTTCAGCAAAGCTTACAGGTCAAGGATGCGAGATGACAGGTCAAGGCTGGTAAAGCCCTAGTCTACCCCGGTGAATTGGGAAAGCTGTCATCCCACTCAAGGTTTTCAGCGCTCCCAAATGGGAGGGAATGAGCAACCATGTTAATCATGGAAACGGGCCGTGAGACAGTACGGACAATCCAGCCATTCTTGTTTGAGTTCAGCGGCACAGCAACGGCATGTTAAGGAACTCTTGCGCTTAGCTTTCAGTTCGGCTTCTAAGCCCGAGTCTGTAAAAGTCACCCGTTCCACTTCCTCCAGAGTGCTCAACCCCTCACGTACCAGATTTAAGCTGTAAGCCAGCAGGGTTTTCATCCCTTCTTCGACTGCTGCTTCTTTGATCGTGTCTGTGGGTGCTCCCTGATTAATCAACGTTTGCAGGCGCTCCGTCACCCGCATCACTTCATAGACACCGCACCGTCCCTTGTACCCTACCCCGCTACACTTTGGACAAAGCTGATTTTTAGCTTTGGCTTCCTGAATTTCGTGGGGTTGTAAGGTATTGGCTTTGT
>JBBIQC010000020.1:0-4435 GCA_037442585.1 Oscillatoriales cyanobacterium bin_317 | reverse complement strand
AACGTAATATCTCCATCCCCAGAGGTTGCTAACCCAAATCGGGCCAGTTCATCCCGACTAGGGGTGTAGGGAATGCGGCATTCATCACAGACACGGCGGACCAGACGCTGGGCCACTACTCCAATCAGCGCCCCAGAAACCATGAAGGGTTCTACCCCCATTTCATCCAGACGCGCGATCGCCCCTGCCGCGTCATTGGTGTGCAGAGTTGTTAATACCAGGTGTCCGGTGAGAGCGGCTTCGATCGCCGTCTTGGCCGTTTCCCGGTCTCGCGTCTCACCCACCAGGATGACATCCGGGTCTTGGCGCAGGAAGGCTCGCAGAATCATTGCGAAGTCCATCCCCTTCTCCCGAATCACCTGCACCTGGGTTAAACCGGGCAGAGTGTATTCAATGGGGTCTTCTGCCGTACTGATATTGACACCGGGATCATTCCGTTCTGCTAGAGCCGAATAGAGAGTGGTCGTTTTCCCGGAACCCGTTGGCCCGGTAACCAGAATCAGACCAAAAGGACGAGCAATCATCTCCTGCACGATGCGGAGGGTTTCTGGTTCCGTAATCAGCTTGTCCAAGCCTAATTGGGTGGCTGAATTATCCAGAATCCGCAATACGACCTTCTCGCCGTACTTACTGGGCAACGTGCTAACCCGGAAGTCAATATTGCGGTTGTCATACCGCCGCCGGATCCGGCCATCTTGCGGCAGCCGTCGTTCAGCAATATCTAGCTGAGACATGATCTTGAAGCGAGCCGTTACCGCTGGAATAATCTTCTTGGGAAATGGCTCAAAGGCTTCTCGCAATACCCCGTCTTTCCGGAACCGGACTCGCAAATATTCTTCCTGTGGCTCAATGTGAATGTCAGATACGCCCTCCTGGAGTGCCTTGATCATAATCTTGTTAGCCAGGGCGATCACTGGGGCAGCCTCGGCATCGGCTACATCTAGATCGGCATCGTCTTCCTCAGGGGCCTCCTGAAGATCCATGTAGCCCAGCCCTTCCAGATCGGCCTGAATGTCAACCTTCTGTTGGGCTTCAATTTGCTTCTGCTTCTCAACTTGCTGATCAAGATAGCTGGAAATCAGTCGCTGGTAGTCTTCTAATGTGATCACCAACCGCTGTAAACTGAGCCCCTGAGGCCGCAAAATGCGATTCAGGTCATCCTGAGCACCCAAGTTGTCTGGATCTACCATCGCTACCAGAAGCGATCGTGGCTCTTCGTCATTGCGAAGCAGCGGGACTAATCGATAGCGACGGCATAAGTCAATAGAAATTAAGGTATCAATCAGTTCTCCAACTTGAGTTGTGGGAATCTGGCTGACCTCAGGGTCAAGTGACTCCACCCCATATAAAATCTTGAGTTCAAATAGCTGTTGCTTTTTGTACTGTCTGATTAAATCCGGTGGCAGTTGCTGCCCGGTTAGGGATTCCAGAACATCCAGTAGCGGTCTACCCGTTTTCCGGCTCTCAATTAGAGCCTGCTGCATCTGGTCACTGTCAACATAGCCAGACTGAACTAGCTTATTTCCAAATGGAGAAAAATTATTTTGTACGACAAGCGCACGACGTTGTGATGAGGAGTTGGTCATAGCCAGTGGAAGATGAACTCCTTGTAAAGGATTCCCAAAACTGTGGAGATACTGTCAGAGAACACAAAATATAGATTACAAGAATTTACAGGCTCATGAAGGGAACCATGTAGATGATTAAGGTTACCCTATCTTTCCTGGAGATTCTTCAAGATAATAGCGTGTGATGAAAGGTTTATGAGTTTATCTCGAACTTTGAATCACGAGGTTGCAACTGTTGAGTGGTTTTACTCAGGAAAACAACCCCGTCTCCCGTTTAGATCAGGTGAAATCAGGTTTCAATTTGGGGTGGATCTGCGAGATGTGAAGCCACTCTAAAGAAATTTTTGATTAAATGAATTCAAGATACCTATCGTTGGGCAGACTGGTTTAGGGTCTGTTTGGTGCCTGATCAATTCCTATAGAGACTAGGATGGAATTTAGTGACTAGGTGACAGTCTAGAAAAATACGATTGGGAAGCGCACAATGATTGATGAAGAACATCGGGAAGAGGGAATGCAGAGTGCTGCGGCTGGTTCTGTGAGTGCTACAGAGCAGCCCCTACCAAGTACTACAGGAGACAACTCTATGAAAGCTATGGCGGCTCCTGAAGATGAGCCAGGAGATTCAGAAGTGGCTGGGGATACTCTGCCTGGAATGGATGGAGAAGCAGATACTACAACCACTACTGATGCCAACTATCAACTAAAGGTGGCAGACCTGGAGCGTGAAATCCAGGATCTGAAAAAGAATCTGGATGACCGCACAAATCAACTCTTGCGGAGTCAGGCTGATTTTGAGAATTTCCGGAAGCGGACGGCGCGAGATAAAGAAGATTGGGAATTAAAAGCGACCTGCGCCACGATTAATACACTGCTGCCCGTCATTGATAATTTTGAGCGGGCACGATCGCAGTTGAAACCGCAGACTGACCAGGAAACTACGATTCATAAGAGCTACCAGAGTGTGTATAAACAACTGGTGGACTGCTTGAAACAGATTGGCGTGTCCCCGATGCGGGCCGAAGGTAAAGAGTTTGACCCCAACCTGCATGAAGCCGTTATGCGGGAATCGACTAGCGAGTATCCTGAGGGAACCGTGATCGAGGAACTACAGCGCGGCTATATGCTGGGCGATCGGGTATTGCGCCATGCCCTGGTTAAGGTGGCTGTTCCACCTGAGCCTGGGATGGAATCGGGGAGTTCTGATCAGGGAAGTTCGGACGGCTAAGAAATTGGTTCGGCGCTGGCTCCAGGTTTTAGCCGGACTGTTAGAGTCAGCGCAGGTTGGGCAGTTAAACGGTAAACCTGACCCCTGGGATGTACCCGTTTCTTTAGCCCGTTGACACATTACCGTATGTCCTCTACTGCCACTTGCTATGGGAAAAGTTATCGGAATCGACCTGGGTACAACCAATAGTTGTGTTGCTGTCTTAGAAGGTGGGCAACCAATTGTCATCTCCAATTCGGAGGGAGGACGCACCACCCCCAGTATGGTTGGCTTTGGCAAAGCGGGCGATCGCTTAGTCGGACAGTTGGCTAAACGTCAAGCTGTCACCAACGCTGAGAATACCGTCTTCAGTATCAAGCGGTTTATTGGGCGACGCTGGGATGACACGGAGCAGGAACGGGCACGCGTGCCTTATAACTGTGTGCGCGGGAAAGATGACACGGTAGATGTGCAAATCCGGGGGAAAAGCTACACTCCCCAGGAAATCTCGGCTATGGTCTTGCAAAAACTGAAGCAAGATGCCGAGAGCTATCTGGGAGAAACGGTGACTCAGGCCGTGATTACAGTACCGGCCTACTTCAGTGATGCCCAACGGCAAGCGACGAAAGATGCAGGGACAATCGCTGGCCTGGAGGTATTGCGGATCATTAATGAACCCACGGCAGCAGCACTGGCTTATGGCCTGGATAAGCAAGACCAGGATCAATGCATCCTTGTCTTCGACTTGGGCGGCGGCACCTTCGATGTCTCGATTCTGCAACTGGGAGACGGCGTGTTTGAAGTGAAAGCCACCTCTGGGAATAACCATCTGGGTGGGGACGACTTCGATGATGTACTCGTGCGCTGGATGATTGAAACCTTCAAGGGTCAAGAAGGGATTGACCTGTCGATCGACAAGATGGCCCTGCAACGGCTGCGAGAAGCGGCAGAAAAAGCCAAAATCGAACTGTCCAGTACCCTTACTACCTCGGTCAATCTGCCCTTCATTACTGCGGACGAAACCGGGCCAAAGCATTTGGAAATGGAAGTTACCCGTACTAAGTTTGAAGAACTGGCCAGCAAGTTGATCGAGGGTACCATCCAGCCAACGGAGCAAGCACTCAAGGATGCCGGTCTGACGATCGACCAGATCGATCGCATTCTGCTGGTGGGTGGCTCTACCCGAATTCCAGCGGTACAAGAGGCGATTCGGCAATTCTTCAATAACAAAGCTCCCGATCGCTCAATCAACCCGGATGAAGCCGTGGCGTTAGGAGCCGCGATTCAGGCTGGCGTTCTGGGCGGTGAGGTCAAGGATCTGCTGCTGCTAGATGTCACGCCCCTGTCGCTGGGGATCGAAACCTTGGGAGAAGTGTTTACCCGCATTATCGATCGCAACACCACCATTCCCACCAGCAAAACCCAGGTCTTCTCCACCGCCACCGATGGCCAAACCTCCGTCGAAATTCATGCCCTGCAGGGAGAACGGGCGATGGCGAAGGATAACAAGAGTTTGGGCAAATTTCAGTTGAACGGCATTCCTCCCGCTCCGCGTGGGGTACCGCAAATTGAGGTGTCTTTTGATATTGATGCCAATGGAATCTTGAAAGTCTCCGCTCGCGATAAGGGTACCGGACGGGAACAGAGCATCTCTATTACC
>JBBIQC010000019.1:11103-19410 GCA_037442585.1 Oscillatoriales cyanobacterium bin_317 | reverse complement strand
CGACAGAAGCAACGGTTCCAGCACGGGTGAGTCGGATTATCCACTTAGGCTGGGAAATTCAGGCCGAGTTAACCCTGGATGATGGTCAGGTTGTCACGGCTCATCTCAGTCGGGAACGGTTTGATGAACTGAACTTGCAGCCCAATCAACGAGTCTTTGTCAAACCCAAAGATGCCAGAGCCTTCCCCCTGCATTATTCAATTTGAGGTCAGCGATCGCAGCTTGGATCTCCGACTTCTATGGAGTTTAGTGTTAATCACTAGACTTCTTGCAAATTAGAAAAAACGTCGGATGGGCCAAGGGGAACTCCGTGCCCATCTTGTCATTCGGGCTGATTTGCATCCCACAAGCCAACCCTTTCGGGGGGTGTGGGGGAGATTGATGCTGGAGAACTGGCTCCACTTCCTCAGCTTCCGTCGGGAAAAACTCCCAAGGAATTAAGAGAGCCGTCATTCTACCCTGCCGATATACAGTTTCATCTTGAAGCATTGAATCGACAACAGTCTGCAGAATGGGTACTGCCTCATGGGAGACTTTAAGCAGTCCCGTCTACATCCCACAAATTTCAGCTTTCGGTAAATCTCGGCCCTATTCATTACACGAGTGGCACAAAGTTTTTATCGTTCTGTTTAATAGCCAGTTGCCACTTTAAGCAATTATGGAAAAAGTGAGGACGGAGTACAGAAACACAAATCTACTATTGCTTTAGTACCCAGAAAATTGAGTTTGTAACGTTTGTTGCTATTGGGCTTCGCTATCCAGTGTTCCCAGCTAAATAGAGATGATGATCAAGGAATCTTAATCTTTTTTTGGGAAATGGGATGAGTTTTGTTAATGTTGAGAGAATTTTGGGAAATCTCAATTAAGAAGAGTGCATTACCAACTATAACTATGTCACCTGTACTGATTTATGATAATCAGCTCCGTTGGACAACTGATCGCCCCCTATCTAAGTTTAATTGGCTCGGTTCACTAGAATCCGTTTCCTGGGATATTGCAGAAATTCAAACAAAACTGAATACGATCGAGCAGCCTTGTTATATCGTTCGTCACAATGGTCGCATTGGTGTGACCCATGAAGGCTCAATCCAAGAGACTGATTCCCATCAGACAGTTGAAATTTTAACTGCTGTACCACCGATCTCTACGAATCAACTCGGTGATACAAAATTCTGTTCCACTCATGGTGTGAAATATGCTTACATGGCTGGCGCAATGGCCAACGGGATCGCTTCAGAAGAACTGGTGATCGCTCTGGGCCAAGCTGGCATCCTCGGTTCCTTTGGTGCAGGAGGCTTAGTCCCCGATCGCATCGAAGCCGCGATTCAGCGAATTCAGCAGGCATTACCATCGGGACCCTATGCCTTCAACTTAATTCACAGTCCCAGTGAAGCCGCGATCGAACGTCGCAGTGTTGAACTCTATATTAATCATGGTGTCAAAACAATTGAAGCATCTGCATTTCTAAGTCTCACTCCCAGTGTTGTCTACTATCGAGTCAGCGGTTTACAGTTAAGTGCTTCTGGGAAAATCCAGATTAACCACAAAATCATTGCAAAAGTTTCGCGTGCAGAAGTTGCTACTAAATTTATGAGTCCGGCTCCCATAGAAATTGTAAAGCAATTATTGGAGCAGGGACTAATTTCAGAACTGCAGGCGAAATTAGCTGAAAAAGTACCAATGGCAGACGATATCACCGTGGAAGGGGACTCCGGTGGACATACTGATAATCGTCCGATCGTCTCTTTATTACCAACCATCTTGAAATTGAGAGATGAGATCCAGGAGCAATATCGCTATGAAACTCCCATGCGAGTGGGAGCAGCAGGTGGAATTGGTACACCCCACTCCGCTTTAGCCGCCTTTATGATGGGAGCCGCTTACGTTGTGACAGGCTCGGTGAATCAGGCTTGTGTGGAAGCGGGCACCTCTGCCCAGGTGAAGCAGTTGCTTGCCCAGGCCAGCATTACAGATGTGGCAATGGCACCAGCTGCCGATATGTTTGAAATGGGTGTGAAACTCCAGGTCTTAAAGCGGGGCAGTTTCTTTCCCATGCGGGCACAAAAGCTGTTTGATTATTATCAAAAATATCAGGCGATTGAAGAGATTCCCCAAAAAGAACGGGAACAGCTTGAACAACAGATTTTTAGGAAAGACCTGGATACCGTCTGGCAAGAAACCGTTACCTATTTCCAGCAACGTGATCCTGACCAAATTACCCGGGCGATCGATCATCCCAAACGCAAAATGGCACTGATTTTTCGATCGTATCTGGGACAGGCTTCCCGCTGGGCCATTACTGGAGATGCGACACGAGAAGCGGATTATCAAATCTGGTGTGGCCCGACAATGGGGGCATTTAATGCCTGGGTAGAAGGTAGCTATTTGCAACAACCAGAGAACCGCCGAGTTGTTGATGTGGCAACTCATGTGATGCGAGGGGCAGCAATTTTATACCGCTTGCACACTCTGAAGTTGCAAGGGTTAGATCTGGCAACCCGCTACTTGCAGTATTTACCGAAACCTTTTTAGAGGGATACCTTATGGATCGAGGTATTGAGCATCCCTTTTCCTCGTTAATTCAACAGCAGATACTGCAACTTCATCAAGACATCGATCAATTGCAAGCACAAATCGCACAAGGAATTGAGCATCAATCTATGAAACCTGAGCAGTCATTGGAATCGGAAGTTCTGAGCGCAAAAATGAATCAAACCCCGATCGCTATTGTGGGGATGGCAAGTCTCTTCCCGCAATCGAAGGATTTGCAGGAATATTGGAATAACATTGTACAGAAAACGGATTGTATTACCGATGTTCCTGCATCTCGCTGGAATGTGGATGATTATTACGATCCAGATCCGACGGCACCAGATAAAACATACTGCAAACGCGGCGGATTTATTCCTGACATTGACTTTAACCCGATAGAATTTGGGTTGCCACCAAATATTTTAGAAGTCACCGACATTGCTCAAATTCTTTCCCTGGTGGTTGCTAAGCAAGCTCTCAAAGATGCAGGCTATGACCAGGCCACGGAAGCAGTCCGCGATCGCATTGGGGTGATTCTGGGGGTTGGCGGCGGACAAAAGCTGATCACCCCCTTAACTGCGCGGTTGCAATCTCCCATTCTGGAGAAAGTCTTGACCAGCAGCGGCCTATCCCAGGAAGAAACCCAAACCATCATTGAAAAAGTTAAGCTGGCCTACATTGGTTGGGAAGAAAATTCCTTCCCTGGCATGTTGGGCAATGTGATTGCGGGACGGATTGCCAATCGCCTGGATCTCGGTGGCATTAATTGTGTCGTCGATGCGGCCTGTGCTGGTTCCCTCAGTGCCTTGCAAATGGCCCTCGATCAACTTACCAGCGGACGGTGTGACATGATGATTACGGGGGGAGTCGATGCTGACAACTCGCCCTTCATGTACCTCTGTTTCAGCAAAACTCCGGCATTTTCTAAACAGGAGAATATGCGTCCGTTTGATTCCGAATCCGATGGCATGATCGTTGGTGAAGGGATTGGCATGATGGTATTGAAGCGGTTGGCCGATGCAGAGCGAGATGGCGATCGCATTTATGCCGTAATTAAAGGCATGGGGGCATCCAGTGATGGGAAATACAAGAGCATTTATGCACCCCGTCCCTCAGGGCAGGCAAAAGCACTGCGTCGCGCTTATGAGAATGCTGGATGCGATCCCAGCAGTGTGCGTTTAATCGAAGCTCACGGCACGGGGACTGTCGCTGGTGATCCGGCTGAGTTTGCCGCTCTACAGCAAGTATTTGGTGAGGCGGAAACAGCGGCACAGGCGATCGCTCTGGGGAGTGTCAAATCCCAAATTGGTCATACCAAGGCCGCTGCTGGAGCCGCCAGTTTGATCAAAGCAGCACTGGCTCTGCACCACAAGATTTTACCGCCGACGCTGAATGTCACCCAGCCGAATCCCAAATTCAACATCGAACAATCGCCCTTTTACCTAAACACAGAGCCTCGCGCCTGGATCCGTACTGAAGCAGATTCACCCAGACGAGCAGGCGTGAGCTCCTTTGGCTTTGGCGGCACCAACTTTCATGTTGTTCTGGAAGAGCACACAGGCCAACAACCGCAAGCCTATCGGTTGCATCAGGTGCCTGCGATTCTCCTGTTTGCAGCAGCAGATCCGGCTCAATTACTGGCCCAGTGTGAAACGGTTTGGGCACGCTGGCAATCCGATGCGGCAGAACAGCATTACCAGGAATGGGTCGTTGCCAGTCGATCGATGCAGATTCCGACCGCATTTGCTCGCCTGGGATTCGTCGCTGCAAACCTGAGTGAAGCCAGCAAACTGCTCCAAACCGCGATTCAGACTCTGAAACATCAAATTGCTGCTGATTCCTGGCAGCATCCTCATGGTATTTGTTATCGCAAGATCGGCATGGACACGGCGGGCAAAGTCGTGGCGCTGTTTCCAGGACAGGGATCGCAATATCTCAATATGGGCCGAGAACTGGCTCTCAATTTTCCCCCTGTTCGCCAAAGCTTTGCCGCAATGGACTTGTTGTTCCAGCGCGATCGGTTATCCCCTGTTTCTGAGGTTGTCTACCCCCGTCCGGTCTTTACTGCCGCTCAACAGCAACAACAGGCGAATGCCCTGCAGAGAACAGAACATGCTCAACCCGCGATCGGTGCATTCAGTATGGGACTGTACAAAATTCTGCAACAGGCTGGTTTCCAGGCAGATTTTGTAGCCGGACATAGTTTTGGCGAAGTCACGGCACTCTGGGCAGCAGGGGCGTTGAGTGACGAGGATTATTGTTTCCTGGTCAAAGCTAGAGGACAGGCACTAGCAACACCTGCTCATCCCAATTTTGATGCGGGTGCAATGTTAGCCATCACGGGAGATCTGGAAACGGTTCAGGATGTGGTCAAGAATTTCCCGAATGTGATGATTGCGAACTGGAATTCCAGGCAACAAATTGTGTTAGCTGGGGCAACGCCAGAAATTGCCAATGTCGAGCATCGGTTCACCGAGTTTGGTTGTTCTGTCAACCGTCTGCCTGTTTCTGCAGCTTTCCATACACCCTTGGTGAGTCATGCCTATCAACGGTTTGCCCAGGCGCTGCGAGTGGTGAACTTTAATCGTCCAATAGTGCCGATTTACTCCAATGTCACTGCAGAACCGTATCCAGAAAATGCCACTGAAATCGGACAAACCCTGGCCTCCCAATTGCTCAATCCAGTGTGCTTTAAACAGGAGATTGAACAGATTTATGCGGCTGGAGGACGCATTTTTGTCGAAATTGGCCCCAGAAGTGTCTTGACTCACTTAACGCAAAATATTCTGGAGGGACAACCCCACCTGGCGATCGCCCTCAACCCCAGCCGCAATGGAGATAGCGATCGGCAGTTACGGTCGGCAGTGATGCAGTTGCAGGTGGCGGGACTGCCCTTGAAGAATTTTGATCCCTACGGATTGGATGCCATCCCTGCTGCACCGACTAGCAACGGTATGACCGTTCGCCTGAACGGTAGCAACTATGTTAGTGAGAAAACCAGAGCCGCATTTGAGCAAGCTCTGCAAGATGGTTATCAAATCTCCAGACAGTCCCAGTCCGTACCGCAACCTGTTGCACCGTCGATGCCGCAACCCGTTATGGCACCCCAGGCTGTCGTCCCTCAGACTGTTGCATATCAACAACCTGGGCAATCTGTGCGATCGCCAGAACCCTCCCAGGTGACTGCCTTGCAGCGAAAACCGGATGTGTCTCACCTGATTGCACCCATGCTGCAAATTGTCAGCGAAAAAACGGGTTATCCTTCTGAAATGCTGAATCTCAGTATGGATATGGAGGCCGATTTAGGCATTGACTCCATCAAGCGAGTGGAAATTCTGGGCGCGATGCAAGATCAATTCCCTGATTTGCCACCCATGCAACCGGAAATCCTCTCGGAATTGAGAACCTTGCAACAGATTGTGGAATACCTGAGTCAGCAAAGTGTTCATTCTGAGAATTCGGCTCCAGCAACGATCGCACCTGTCATCAAAACAGATGCATCGTTGGAGAACTTAGTGCCAGCAGCGATCGTTCCTCTCAAGGAAACGATTGTACCCATCACCAATTCACAACACGTTGCTTCAGCAAATAGCCAGAATGTCTCTTCTGATGCATCCCTAATCCAGACACTACTCGCAGTCGTGAGTGAGAAAACGGGGTATCCGGTTGAGATGTTAACCCTGGAAATGGATATGGAAGCGGATCTGGGAATTGACTCGATTAAGCGAGTGGAAATTCTGGGTGCAATGCAGGATCAATTTCCCAATTTACCTGCTGCCAATCCCGAAGCCTTAGCGGAGATGCGGACACTGGCTCAGATTGTAGATTACATGGGGCAATCGCAAGTTGCCAGATTGAGTTCAGCCAACAGCGCTATACCTGCTGCGATCGCCACACCCACAATGTCATCTGCAATTCCAGACAGGCTACCCTTTGCGGTTGCGATTCCTGCGATCGTTCCAGAGCAATCTATCGTGGAGGTATCTGCGATCGACCTGGATCAACTCGTTGCTGACCTGTTAAACATCGTCAGTGAGAAAACGGGTTATCCGGTTGCCATGTTAAACCTGGCGATGGATATGGAAGCCGACTTGGGGATTGATTCGATTAAGCGAGTGGAAATTCTGGGTGCAGTTCAAGATGCCTTCCCCAATTTGCCCACAGTGAATCCAGAGGCATTAGCCGAGATGCGGACGCTGGAACAGATTGTGCAATATATGGGACAACAGGCACCGCTGGCTGAAAAAAAAAAGCTGTAGCTCCTGAACCCTCCCCTGTACTGATGCTGGCAGGAGATACCTCTATCCAACGGGGGCAGGCGACCTTAACAACGCTACCCTCCCCGGATTGGTTAGACTTCTCCCTGCCAGCCCAATCTGTGTGCTTGATAACAGACGATGGGAGCGCACTGACAACGCACCTGGCACAAATGTTGACGACACAGGGGTGGAAGGTGGTTGTCCTGAGTTTTTCAGAAACGCTGGTGCCACAGCGACAGCCTTTTACCTTATCTATTCCTCGCATCGTGTTGAGTGACTTGAGTGAAGCTCATTTGAAACAACAAATAGAGGCAATTATTCAACACTACGGCTCCATTGCAGCCTTCATTCACTTGCAACCTCAATTGGATATCAGCCAGGTATCTGACACACTGAAGCGATCGCAATATACGCTGCATCAGCCAGCAGCAACCGAGTTGTTGAAATATTTCTTTCTCATGGCAAAACACCTGAAGCGATCGCTGACAGAGACGGCAAAACACGATCGCAGTTGTTTTCTGACCGTGACACGGTTGGATGGTGAATTTGGCTTAAAGTCTGCTCAGTTAAATACTGCTGATCTAATCAGTGGCGGATTATTTGGTCTGACCAAAACCCTGAATCTGGAATGGCCCCAAGTCTTTTGTCGGGCGGTTGATATTGCGTCCGATTGTTCGCCCGCCACTGCAGCACAACATATTCTCCAGGAATTGCACGACCCCGATCGGCTAACGACTGAAGTAGGCTATAGTGCGACGGGACGGCTGACTTTAACCTGTGGGCAGATGAGCGAATCCCCATCGACCAGACCTGCACAGATCGATCGTCATGCTGTGTTTTTAGTCAGTGGGGGTGGGAAAGGGATTACCGCTCAGTGCATCATCCAACTGGCCCGGTATACGCACTGCAAGTTTATTCTGTTGGGACGCTCTGAATTCATCGCAGAACCCACTTGGGCAAAGGGGGTCGAGCAGGCATCAGAACTTAAGCAGCGAGCGATCGCCGCCCTCATGGCAGAAAACCCCAAAACGACTCCTGCCAATATTCAAAAAGCAGTGAATGCGGTGTTATCTCAGCGGGAAATTACGGCAACATTACAGGCCATTCAGCAGGCGGGAGGTGAAGTCGAGTATCTCAGTGCTGATTTAACTCAGGCGATAGATTTACGTTCCCATCTGGATGCGATCGTTCAGCGGTTTGGCCCCATTACAGGCATCATTCACGGTGCGGGTACCCTTGCCGATAAGTTGATTGAAAACAAATCGGAACGAGATTTTGATTTGGTTTACACCACAAAAATTGTCGGTTTAGACACACTGCTGCATAGTGTGGATTGCAATCAACTCAAACATCTGGTGTTATTTTCTTCTGCAGCAGGCTTCTACGGCAATATTGGTCAGTCCGACTATGCGATCGCCAATGAAATCCTGAATAAATTTGCCCACCAGTTCAAACGTCAGCATCCGGACTGCCATGTCATTTCCTTTAATTGGGGGCCGTGGGATAGTGGGATGGT
>JBBIQC010000019.1:0-11093 GCA_037442585.1 Oscillatoriales cyanobacterium bin_317 | reverse complement strand
AGACGTGAAGCAGATTTTTGCCCAACGCAAGATTGAGGTGATTCCAACCGAAATTGGTACTCAGATCTTTTCCTATCAACTGCTGCAGGGTCATCCTGAAACCGTACAGGTTCTGGTCGGCAGTCCTTTAGCTGTCCTGGCTGCCAGTCCAGATGGGAATCCCAAAACCCATCACATTCGACGGCGGTTGAGTCTGGCAGAGAATTCATTTTTGCATGATCACAAAATTGGCCAGCATGTCGTGTTACCTACAGTTTGTAGTGTGGCCTGGATCGCGAATACCTGTGAGCAACTCTACCCTGGATACCGCTTTTTCCGGTGTGAACAGCATAAAGTTTTGAAGGGAATTGTGTTTGATGCATCATTAGCTTCTGAATACATTCTCAGCATAGAAGAAGTGAATACAACCCAACCGGGTGAGATTCAATTGAAAACTATGATCTGGAGCCATTTGCCCAATGGTCAACACCGCTATCACTACAGCACAGAAATCACGCTGGTACAGACGTTGCCCTTGGCTCCCCGTTATGACTCCTTTGATCTGACTCCTGATCCAGTTGTTGCCCATTTGACTCCCTATCAGGATGGCACCCTGTTTCATGGTTCCAGTTTCCAGGGAATTCAGCGAGTTCTCAATCTGACCTCACAACGACTGACCCTGGAGTGTGTGCTTGCTTCAGTGAGTAATCAACAGCGACAGCAGTTTAGCGATCGAGCGATCGATGCGATCGCTCATGATATCGCCTACCAGGGAATTCTTATCTGGGTGCGACAATTTCACCAGGCAGGCAGTCTACCGCTGAGTTGTAAACGTGGTGAGCAGTTTCAGCCTGTACCGCCGGAGAAACCGTTCTACGTCTCGATAGAAGTTGTATCCAGCACCCCCACAAAGTTAGTGGCAAATGCTGTGCTCCATGATGCCGAAGGTCAAGTTTATGCCCAGATACTCGGTGCAGAAGTCACCATTAGTCAACAGTTAAATCGATTATTTGGCGCATCTGACGTAACAACCATTATGCAACCCTAACTTCCGCTAACTAAAATTTCTGCAGCATTCCCTACTCACTATGATGGAACCAATCGCGATCGTTGGCTTATCTTGTTTATTTCCCGGTGCCCAAACACCTGAGCAATATTGGCAAAATCTCATTGCTGAAAAGGATCTCACATCGGCGGCGACTGTAGAACAAATTGGAGTCAATCCCGATTGGTTCTATCATCCTCACAAGGGTAAAACTGACACCTTCTACTGTCAGCGCGGTGGCTATATTCGTGACTTTCAGTTCGATGCTAGAGGTTATCATCTAGATGCTGCATTGCTGCAGCAGTTAGACCCCATGCATCAATGGTCGCTTTACGTCGCACAGCAGGCGTTGCGAGATAGTGGCTATTTAGAAAACTCAGCAGCCCTGGCACAGTGCGGCGTGATTCTGGGAAACCTGTCTTTCCCGACACGGCTTTCCCATCCGCTATTTGCCCAGATGTATCACCGGGCACTACAGCCTTCATTGCAAGCGTTATTACAAAATGACCATTTCACATTCAATCCATCTACCAATCAACCCAGTCCACTGAATGGTTTACTATCGGGCTATCCCTCAGCACTGATTGCTCAGGCATTATCGCTATCGGGGCTGAACTTCTCCTTAGATGCGGCCTGTGCATCATCCCTGTATGCCCTCAAACTGGCCTGTCACTATCTTCAGGCAGGGAAAGCAAACCTGATGCTGGCAGGTGCCGTGAGTGCTGCGGATCCGTTATTTATCCACATGGGCTTTTCCATTTTTCAAGCCTACCCAGAAAACGATCGCACTTCTCCCCTGGATCGTTCCTCGCAGGGACTGGTGGCCGGGGAAGGAGCCAGCATGGTAGTGCTGAGGCGCTATGCTGATGCTGTGAAAGATGGCGATCGCATCTATGCTGTGATTCAGGGCATTGGTCTTTCCAACGACGGCAGCGGGAAATTTGTCCTCAGTCCCAATCCTAAAGGGCAGATTTTAGCATTTGAACGAGCATACGCCGAGGCTCAGATCGACCCCAGCCGAATTGAGTACGTGGAATGTCATGCTACAGGCACCCCACTGGGCGATAGCACTGAACTCAACTCTATGGAGGCATTCTGGGGACGAACGAATACCACGCCTTTCATTGGTTCCGTTAAATCGAATTTGGGACATTTGCTGACAGCGGCAGGGATGGCCAGTCTGCTGAAAGTGATTTTGAGCATGAACAATCACTGTATTCCTGCTACGCTGAATCTCACCCAGCCCTTAAACTCCCAGCAAGGAAGATTTAGTGGTGAACAGATGGTGCGATCGCCCAAATCCTGGACAACCCCGATCAAACAGGCAGCGGTCAGTGCTTTTGGCTTTGGTGGTACGAATGCCCATTTAATTTTGACCTCTGGGTTGCCAGACATGACGCTGCAATCAACCACTGATTCACTAACTATTTCGCCAGATGATTCACTAGCTGTAAACCAAACGACTACTTTACCGTTGGCGATCGTGGGGATGGATGCTCATTTTGGTGACTATGCCGGACTGGATACGTTCGATCGGGCTATCTATAGCGGCACCCAATGTTTCAAACCCGTTCCACCCCACCGCTGGAAAGGACTGGAAGCCGATGCAGAGTTACTCAAATCCTATGGCTTCACCAGTGGAGAAGCGCCACAGGGGGCTTATATTCAGGATTTTGAACTCGATTTTCTCCGGTTTAAGCTACCTCCCCGTCAGGAGGATCAGTTAATTCCGCAACAACTCCTCGCGCTCAAAGTCGCCGATCGGGCAATTCAGGATGCCGGATTGCAGCCCAGCCGTCCAGTGGCGGTGATTGTGGCAATGGGAACAGAGCTATCACTGCATCAACATCGTGGACGCTGTGACCTAGTCTGGCAACTGCAGCACAGTCTGGAACAAGCAGGACTGACGCTGACTGAAGCCCAACAAATTGAACTGGAAAAAATCGCGAAAGATAGCCTCCATCCAGCCGCTCAGGTGAATCAATATACCAGCTTTATCGGTAACTTGATCGCTACCCGAATTGCTGCCCTGTGGGATTTTTCCGGGCCTGCATTGACACTGTCGGCAGAAGAGAACTCCACCTTTCGTGCCCTGGAAGTAGCGCAACTGCTGCTGGCAGCGGGCGAAGTCGAAGCCGTGGTGATTAGTGCGATCGATTTGGCTGGTAGTTTTGAAAATGTACTTCTGAGGCAGTCCCAAAATCCGATTAACTGTGGCAGTCAGACCCTCAGCTTTGATGTCAATGCTAACGGTTGGATGGTTGGTGAAGGCGCAGGCGCGGTTGTGGTCAAATCACTGACCACGGCAGAACAGCAGGACGATCGCATCTACGCCGTGATTGATGCGATCGCCCTCGCTGCAGAACGCAACACAACCCAAGGGAAAAATACTCCCCTGGTGCCGACTGCTGCAACAGTGACACAGGCTTGTCAGTTAGCGCTTAGCACTGCCGCGATCGCCCCCGATCAGATTGGCTTTCTGGAAGTCTGTGGGAGCGGTCTTGCTGCCAGTGATACTGCAGAAATCAGTGGACTGCTTGCGACCTATAGGGTTACACCCTCTGGAACCGCAAAACCGACGTTAAGCTGTGCCCTGGGCAGTGTCAAAGCCAATATCGGACACACCTTTGTGGCAGCAGGTATGGCCAGTTTGATCAAAACCGCACTGTGCCTCTACCATCGCTACATCCCAGCGGTTCCAGCTTGGACAGGGCCAAAAGAAAGCGATCGCTGGCAAGGTAGTCCATTCTATGTCGCCACCGATTCACAATGCTGGTTCCTCTCCCCTGAAACTCCCAAACGAGTGGCGGCCATCAACGGTATGGGAAGCGATGGCACCGTTGCTCATGTGATTCTGTCGGAAGTTGCACACTTAGCACCACGTCCCAATTCGCAACTGACGAATACCCCAGGTTACCTGTTACCCATCGCTGCGCCAAATCAGTCCGATCTGCGCTCGCGGCTCCAATTCTTACAGCAGGCGATCGTGGAAACTGCTTGCTTGAAAACGATCGCTCATCAAACCCTGCACCAATTTCAAACTCAGATTCAATCTTCTCAGGAAGATTTGCCTTATCGATTGGCAATTGTGGGCAACAATCGGGAGACGGTTCTTCAGGAAATAAATCTAGCATTCGCTGGGATCACAACCGCATTTGAGCAGGATATTGATTGGAAAACGCCATCAGGGAGCTACTTTACAGCGAAGCCACTCGCTGACCAGGGACAGATTGCCTTTATCTATCCAGGTATGGCCAGTTCTGATATTGGATTGGGGCGAGATTTGTTTCGGTTATTTCCCTCCCTCTACGATCGCTTCTCTGGCCTGACGAATAATGTCAGACAGGCAATGCAAACGGACTTGATTTATCCTCGCCGTCTTGAAAAACCGTCGAATCAGGTGCGATCGCAGCAGCAGGCCAGATTTTTTGGCAATGGAGCCGCCATGTGTTTGAGTGGCATCAGCTTGGCGGTGCTGCACACCCTGGTGCTGCGCGACTATTTTCAGGTTCAGCCACAGACTGCGTTTGGCTATAGTCTGGGCGCTGCCAGCAGTATGCTGTTTGCATTAGGGGTCTGGCGCGATGACCACAACCTGAGCCAGACTCTGCATACCTCACCCTTGTTCACAACAGACCTATGCGGCCCCTGTAATACCGGACGACGGGCATGGCAGGTACCAGATACTCAGCGATTCTGGCAATCCTATGTGTTACAGGCATCTGTTGCAGAGGTGGAAGCACTTTTACATCAGTATCAACAAGTCTTTATTACATTCATCAATACTCCCCAGGAACTGGTGATCGCAGGCGATCCAGCACAATGCCAGCAAGTTATCCAGACCCTCCAATGCCGTGCCTTTCCAGTTCGCTTTGAGAGTGTGTTGCATAGCCCGATCGCGCAGTCTCAATATGACGATCTGGTGCAGTTGCATCAAATTCCCGTTCATCCAGTGACCGATATTCAGTTTTATTCAGGGGTCAGTCTCACACCAATGCTTCTGGAGCAAAATGCGATCGCTCATAATTCTGCTCAAATCTGTTGTCAGGTCGTTGATTTTCCAGCATTGGTGCAGCGCGTGTATGCAGATGGCGTGCGGATTTTTATCGAGTTGGGTGCCGGCAATTCTTGCTCCCGCTGGATTCGAGATACCTTACAGACACAACCCCATGCGGCACTGTCGGTTAATTTGAAGAAAACCGCTGATCAGATGGGAATTTTGCGTTTATTGGCACAGTTGATCAGTCATGGTGTAGCGCTCAATCTGGCACCACTGTACGCTGCTCCCGTAACGGCAAGTGATTTGACCCGATCGCTGATCAAAACCGTCAGGCTTGGTGGCGATCGCCTCAGCGATACCCTGTTAAGCGCGACCAATCGCCAATCTTTCTGCTCCGTTCAAACTGATTTAGCACAACCAAAATCTATCGTTATGCAACCAGATCAGCATCTACAAAATTTCAGAATTCTACAATTGCAAATGGCTAATGGTCAACAAATTGCATCAAGTCAGACAGGAAATTCTGGGCAATTGCCACAGAGTCAAGTCGTTGAGCATCATCTCGATCAAACCGATTCAATCCAGAGCCAACAGACCAGGGTAAACGCTCTAGAAGCCCTGATTCAGAAACCAGAAAAGCTCAAAGATGCCATTTGGGATGAAGCAGATCTGCTGGAATTTGCAGCAGGGAACATTGCGAATGTGTTTGGCCCTGACTATGCCATCATCGATACCTACTCTCGTCGGGTGCGACTGCCCATGCCACCCTATTTACTGGTCAGTCGCGTCACTCGCCTCAACGCGCAACGGGGGGAATATAAACCCTGTTCCCTGACTACCGAATACGATATTCCCTGCAATGCCCAATATTCCGTTGATGGTCAGATTTCCTGGGCAGTGGCAGTGGAATCTGGACAGTGTGATTTGTTGCTGATCAGTTATTTAGGCATCGATTTTGAGAATCAGGGGAATTATGTCTATCGACTGCTAGATTGCACGATCACCTTCCTGGACGATTTGCCCAAAGAAGGTGAAACCCTCCGCTACGATATTCAAATTAATTCCTTTGCTCGCAATGGCAATAACTTGCTGTTCTTCTTCAGCTACAACTGTTTTGTCGGTGACAAAATGGTGATCAAAATGGACGGTGGCTGTGCTGGCTTCTTCTCGGATGAACAGTTGCAGCAGGGAAAAGGAGTGATTTACTCGGAGAAAGAACTGCAACAGCGCCAACACATTCAAAAACAGTATTTCGATCCATTACTGATCTGTCAAAAAACAGCATTCGATCGCACCGATTTACTCCATCTATCCAGCGGAAACATTGCCGCTTGCTTTGGCAAACACTACTGGCAAGATCACCGTAATCCCTCCCTCCGGTTGCCCGGATCTCACTTTCTCATGCTCGATCGCATTGCCTCAGTGGATCCAACCGGAGGTGCCTGGGGATTGGGATTGATCGTCGGAGAAAAGGATTTACAGCCTGATGATTGGTATTTCCCCTGCCATTTTAAGGACGATCAGGTAATGGCAGGTTCCCTAATGGCCGAAGGCTGTGGACAACTCTTGCAGTTTTACATGCTGTATTTAGGATTGCAAACCTGCACGATCGATGCTCGCTTTCAACCACTGCGGGGAGTGGGCCAGGTCGTCCGCTGCCGGGGACAGGTAACACCCACAGTGGGTGTGCTCACCTACCGGATGGAGATTACCGAGATTGGCTTTAACCCCAAACCGTTTGTTCGCTGCGATGTGGAAATTATTCTCAACGATAAGGTCATCGTTCACTTTAAAGATCTGGGGCTACAACTGTCCGAGAAAAACCCTGCCCAGGCGATCGCTCCAGAGCAAGTTCTACATCTGGAACCTCAGCCAGCCCAAGCACCCCGCAAACCGGCATTACTTAATGAAGAGCAAATTGCAGAATTCTGTACTGGCGAACTGGCCAAATGCTTTGGGCCAGAATACGCGATTTACGATCAGGGAACCGTAAAAGCCTCCCGGATGCCGAATACCCATCTGAATGTTGTCAGTCGCATTATCACTGTGGAAGGCCAACGACATCAGATTACCAAAGGGTCAGCGATCGTGACGGAATATGACGTTCCACTCAATCCCTGGTATTATCGCCAGAATGCTGCTCCAGTATTGCCATATTCAATTCTTATGGAAATGGCCTTGCAACCCTGTGGCTTCCTCTCAGCTTATTTAGGAACAACGTTGATGTTTCCAGAACAAAGTCTTTATTTTCGGAATTTGGATGGCAAAGGGCAGTTACTGAAAGCTATTGATGTCAGAGGAAAAACGATCACGAATCGATCGCAATTGCTCTCTTCCAGTAATATCCAGGGCATGATCATCCAAAACTTTGAGTTTCAAATGCACTGCGAAGGGGATCTGTTTTATACAGGCACTGCGGCCTTTGGCCATTTCAGTTCTGAAGCCCTGGCAAATCAGGTAGGTCTGGATCGTGGTCAAACAGTGCTTCCCTGGTGTGAAACCACTCCTCATCATTTGCCTGTGATTACCCGATCATTAGAGACTCCTGAAAGTCGGGCTGAATTTTATCGCGTCAACGCCGAACGTCCCCACTATCGTCTGGCAAATCACCAACTCGATCTTTTACATCAGGTGACGATGATTCCCAACGGTGGTTTACATGGTAAAGGGTATATTTTCGCCCAGAAACAGGTTAATCCAGATGATTGGTTTTTCAAGTGCCATTTCAAGGATGATCCAGTTATGCCGGGTTCTTTAGGAATTGAAGCTATGCTGCAAGCCATGCAGGTTTATGCCCTAGAGATGGATCTGGGAAAACACCTGCAATCACCAACCTTCAAAGCATTAACGAATCATACAACCGTCTGGAAATATCGCGGCCAAATTCCCCACGGTCAAGCTGATATGAGCTTAGAGCTTCATCTAACCCAGGTTGATACAACACCCGATCGCGTCATTGTTATAGGTGATGCAAGTTTATGGAGATCAAAAATGAGAATTTATGAAGTTAAAAATCTTGCAATCACACTGAATTACTAACGTAGTGGGTTATGGTCTAGACTTGTTGTTGTAGGTTAGATGTCTAAACCAAACTGATAACGGTTAATAAATCGTCTAATCACAATGTCGTGCATCAGGATGGACTTAGAGAAGCAGATCATTTTGCGAGCTAATCGTTTGACTCGAGTGCGGGCACTGGTTTTCTAAAGGGTGATCGCTAAAATGCTCACATCGCACTCTACCCATGACCAGCCGCGATCGCGTGCTCACAGAACGAGGGGGTTTGATTCATAATGAAAGCATTCTGACGGTCTATGAGCAAGCCGACTATGAGTCGATCTCACCTTGGCTACTTGTACACAACCAACAGAAAGCACCTGCCGCTCTGGGTTTGTCAATCCCAAATGGCCTCGCCTTAGCCCAAAAACAATTTGTAGGCTGGGTTCTGGCTTTCATCCCAATAGCGATAGCCAAGTGTATCCAGAAAACTTTGCCATTCGGCCATCTCATGGGGGGGCACCTGCATGCCCACGACGATGCGCCCGTAGTCGGCCCCGTTGTTGCGGTAATGGAACAGGCTGATATTCCAATCGGGACTCATGCAACTGACGAACTTCATCAAGGCTCCTGGACGCTCGGGAAATTCAAAGCGGTACAGCAGTTCATCATGAGCCAGGGCAGAATGGCCACCGACCATGTGCCGCAGATGGAGTTTGGTCAGTTCATCATCCGTCAAGTCGATCGTTTTGAAGCCGCACTGCTCAAAACTTTCCACCATGCGGGCGGCATCTGCCCGATTCTCAATCTGCACACCGACAAAAATGTGCGCTTCCTGACGATCGGCAATCCGGTAGTTAAACTCCGTCAGACTGCGTTTGCCCATACATTCGCAAAACTTGCGTAGGCTTCCTGGCGTTTCGGGAATGGTGACGGCAAAAATGGCTTCCCGCCGTTCCCCCAGTTCTGCCCGTTCCGCCACAAATCGCAGACGATCGAAGTTCATATTCGCGCCACAGGCCACAGCCACCAGGGTTTGATCGTGGATTTGCTCCCGTTCTACGTAAGCTTTTGCCCCTGCGATCGCCAGTGCCCCGGCAGGTTCCAGAATCGATCGGGTGTCTTCAAATACATCCTTAATCGCGGCACAGGTATCATCCGTATCCACCAGGATGATTTCATCCACATACTGCTGGCAGAGGCGAAAGGTTTCTTCCCCCACTTCCCGCACCGCTACCCCATCGGCAAATAATCCCACCTGGGGCAAGCGCACCCGCTGTCCTGCCTTTAAGGACTGCGCCATGGCATCGGCATCCACAGGTTCTACACCAATGATTTTGATTTCCGGACGAATGCGCTTCACGTAGGCGGCAATCCCGGAGATCAACCCCCCACCGCCGATCGCGACAAAAATCGCATGAATCGGTTGCTGCCATTGCCGGAGAATTTCCATGCCGATCGTCCCCTGTCCGGCAATCACATCCGGGTCATCAAAGGGATGAATGAAGGTCAAGCCTTTTTCCTCCTCCAGTTGACGGGCATAGGCATAGGCATCATCGTAGGTATCGCCATGTAAGATCACCTCTCCCCCCCGTGCTTTCACCGCATCTACTTTCACCTGCGGTGTGGTCACAGGCATCACAATCATGGCCCTGGTTCCCAGTTGGTGGGCACCCAGCGCCACTCCCTGAGCATGGTTCCCCGCAGAGGCTGCAATCACGCCTTGAGCCAGTTGATCGGGCGGCAACTTGGCCATTTTGTTGTAGGCTCCCCGTAGCTTGAAGGAGAAGACAGACTGCATATCTTCCCGCTTTAGCAGCAGCTTGTTATTTAACCGGGCCGAGAGGTTGGGGGCTACTTCTAAGGGAGTTTCCTGGGCGACATCATAGACACGGGCCGTCAGAATCAGTTGCAAATAATCACACAGCATGGAGGGTGATGGAGGATGCGAAAGGTTGGATGGAGTCCAATTTTACAGCAACGGAGGTTGTCATTCGTCATTTGTCTTTGGTCATTTATGCAGAGAGAGGGCACTTTCAAAACCAGCAAGCGATCGCCGGATAGAAAGGAGCGATCGCTGCTAGAAAGAATCTCACCTCGAAGAAAACGGAAGAGATTGCTTAACAATTAACCCAATAATCGCTTAAGTTGTTTATACACCTCATCGTCATTTCGTTTACCAACTAAAAGCACCTCAACTAAATCCTCATCAACCTTGAAGCGATAGACAATACGATACTCACCACTGTCCACCCGGTAATAGCCAGGATAGCCTGAGAGTTCTTTGCTGTCCGATGGACGCGGATCGATATTTAATGCCATGACCTTCTTAGCAATCTGAGCTGCAATTTTCGGTTGTAATCGCTTTAGAAAGTCGAGAACAGTTTCAAGACCGTCTAGCTTCGCCATATTACCTGTTGTAATTCTCTATTGCAGCCAGACGCTGAAGTTCTGCCATAAAAGTTTCTGAACCAACCATAGAGGAATTGTTCAAAGCAGTTTCAGCCAATTGCCCTAAAGCAATTTCTTCTAAATTCGATAGCCGAACTATTAGCTGTTGGTAATCCTGAGCGGATAAGATAACATATTTGGGTTGAGTCCCTTCTGTCAGAAATACGGGTTCAACCTCAGCCTGCTCTAGAAGTTCTTGTTGGCGATCGCGGATTTCTTTAAGAGGGTAGCTCTGCATAGTACAATGGCCTTGAACAATCTACCACTATTGTAGATTGAGAAAGCAACAGTTCTTCCCAAGTTGAAGTGCCCGCTCCACTAATCCTGAACTACGGCCGATCGTCCATTGGCTTTGGTCTTTTAGGTGATCATATATACCTAGTACACATCTGTTTAACTGTGAGATAGAGGACGTACTTTCGATCCATAGCGTGTTCAGTTGCTGATTCAGCACGTTTCCAGGCAAACTATAGCAGTCCTAAACGACTAATCGTACTCTCCCACCCAATCCCCTTTTTGCTATTGTCCTCTCCTCTGGCGATCGTTCTTTACAGCCGAGCTTTTACTAATTAGGGCTTGCTGAGGAAGTCTAAAAGACTTAGGAGGATTGGATTTTAAGGG
>JBBIQC010000018.1:5058-19440 GCA_037442585.1 Oscillatoriales cyanobacterium bin_317 | reverse complement strand
CCCCTTACTCGCTCTCGGCTGTTCCTGGGCGATCGCCGAAGAAGCCCACATTACCTTGTTGGCCGTTGATCCGGCCTATCAGCAGCAGGGATTAGGGCAGGCGATGTTGTATGCTCTACTCGCTGCGGCTTACCAACGTCAATTAGAAAGAGCTACGCTGGAAGTGCGGGTGGCTAACCAGGCCGCCCTGGCTCTCTACACAAAATTTGGCTTTCGAGAAGCTGGCCGACGCAAGCGCTACTACCAGGACACAGGAGAAGATGCCTTGGTTCTCTGGCGAGGCGGCATCCAGCACCCCAACTTTCCTCAAGAATTACGGCAGTGGCAAAAGATGGTTGGCGATCGGTTGTCTCAGGCGAGATGGGAATTGGCTCTTGAGTTTTAGGGATTGCGGATCGGGCATCAGAGATTGGGGATTAGGGAACATAGATCGGGTAAGGTTCTCATCCTATGAGCTTTTATCACTCCACCATTTACCCCACTTTTTCCCGACCCTCGACCCCTTGACTAACTCCCAAATACCTTAAATAATCCCAGCTTGGGGTGAATTTCTGCCTTGGTCAATCCCAGGGGTGCAGAGGTACGGAGATCACGAATCTCACCGGTTGTTGATATGAAGCAGTCGGGTGATTTCACTATGCTAGAATCAGCAGTACCCGGCACGCAGCAGGTGACAGGAATCACGCCATGTTTGAACGCTTCACAGAAAAAGCTATCAAAGTTATTATGCTCGCTCAGGAGGAGGCTCGCCGCCTGGGGCATAATTTTGTGGGTACAGAACAGATCCTCCTGGGTCTGATTGGAGAAGGGACCGGCGTCGCCGCCAAAGTACTCAAATCCATGGGAGTTAATCTCAAGGATGCTCGGATCGAAGTTGAAAAAATTATTGGCCGAGGCTCTGGCTTCGTTGCCGTCGAAATTCCATTTACCCCCCGAGCCAAACGGGTACTGGAATTATCGCTGGAAGAAGCCCGTCAACTTGGCCATAACTACATTGGTACGGAACACCTCCTTCTCGGTCTGATCCGCGAAGGAGAAGGGGTTGCCGCCAGAGTTCTGGAAAACTTAGGAGTAGACCTATCGAAGGTTCGTACTCAGGTGATCCGGATGCTGGGCGAAACCGCAGAAGTGACTTCCGGCGGGCCTCAAGGTCGTACCAAAACACCAACGCTGGATGAATTTGGTTCTAACCTGACGCAATTGGCCTCGGAAGGTAAGTTGGATCCCGTGGTGGGTCGTCAGAAAGAGATTGAGCGGGTGATCCAGATCCTGGGTCGTCGGACGAAAAACAATCCGGTTCTGATTGGGGAACCTGGGGTTGGTAAAACGGCGATCGCAGAAGGACTGGCTCAACGCATCGCTAACGATGATGTGCCGGATATTTTAGAAGACAAGCGAGTCGTCACTCTGGACATTGGCCTGCTGGTGGCTGGCACCAAATATCGCGGCGAGTTCGAAGAACGGCTCAAGAAGATCATGGATGAAATCCGTTCAGCCGGAAATGTCATCCTGGTTATCGACGAAGTTCATACCCTGATTGGGGCTGGTGCGGCTGAAGGGGCGATCGATGCTGCCAACATTCTGAAGCCCGCTCTGGCACGGGGCGAACTGCAATGTATTGGTGCCACCACGCTGGATGAGTATCGCAAGCACATTGAACGGGACGCGGCTCTCGAACGTCGCTTCCAACCCGTGATGGTGGGCGAACCCAGTGTTGAAGAAACGATCGAAATCTTGCGCGGTCTGCGGGAACGCTATGAGCAGCACCACAAACTCAAGATCTCCGATGTGGCTCTTGAGGCAGCCGCCAAGTTGTCCGATCGCTATATCTCCGATCGCTTCCTGCCTGACAAAGCGATTGACTTAATCGACGAAGCTGGATCCCGCGTTCGCTTAATCAACTCCCAGTTGCCTCCCGCCGCTAAGGAGTTGGATAAGGAACTGCGCCAGGTGTTGAAGGATAAGGACGATGCCGTTCGTTCCCAAAACTTTGACCGGGCCGGAACCCTCCGCGATCGCGAGATGGAAATTAAGGCCGAAATTAAGGCGATCGCTCAGAACAAGAAGAGTGAGGCCGCAGGTGGGGATGAAACGCCTATTGTGTCTGAGGAAGACATTGCTCAGATTGTCGCTTCCTGGACTGGCGTTCCCGTTAACAAGCTCACCGAGTCCGAGTCTGAAAAACTGTTGCACATGGAAGATACCCTGCATCAACGGTTGATTGGTCAGGACGAAGCGGTGAAGGCCGTCTCTCGGGCAATTCGTCGCGCCCGTGTTGGCTTGAAGAATCCCAACCGTCCGATCGCCAGCTTTATCTTCTCCGGCCCGACTGGAGTGGGTAAGACGGAGTTGACCAAAGCACTGGCCTCCTACTTCTTCGGCTCTGAAGAAGCCATGATCCGGCTCGATATGTCGGAATACATGGAGCGCCATACGGTGTCCAAGCTGATTGGTTCGCCTCCGGGCTATGTGGGTTACAACGAAGGTGGTCAGTTGACGGAAGCTGTTCGTCGTCGGCCTTACACGGTCGTGCTGTTCGACGAAATTGAGAAAGCCCACCCCGATGTCTTCAATATGCTGTTACAGATCCTGGAAGATGGTCGCTTGACCGATGCCAAGGGTCGCACAGTGGACTTCAAGAATACCCTCCTGATCATGACCTCCAACATTGGTTCTAAGGTCATTGAGAAGGGTGGTGGTGGTCTTGGCTTCGAGTTCGCCACCGAAGATGCCGCCGAGTCTCAATACAACCGGATTCGCTCTCTGGTGAACGAGGAACTGAAGCAGTACTTCCGCCCAGAATTCCTCAACCGTCTGGATGAGATCATTGTCTTCCGTCAACTCAAGGAAGACGAGATCAAGGAGATCGCCGACATCATGCTGAAGGAGGTCTTCAATCGGTTGAAGGATCAGGGCATTACACTGGAAGTGACCGAAAGCTTCAAGAATCGCCTGGTGAAGGAAGGGTACAACCCCAGTTACGGTGCCCGTCCGCTCCGCCGCGCCATTATGCGACTGCTGGAAGACTCCCTCGCTGAGGAAATCCTCTCTGGTCGGGTGAAGGATGGCGATACCGCGATCGTCGATGTAGACGAAGACGGTCAAGTCAAAGTCCTGCAAGGCGAGAAGCGCGAATTGCTACCTCAAGCGGTTGAATAATTCGCCTTTTCTTTAAGAAAGAAGCGGTTGGGAGAAAACTCTCTCAGCCGCTTCTTTTTGTCCTTATGGGTTGAAGACCTCAGGTCTAAATCGTATGCTTATGACAAACTGAGTACATAGACTTTAAGAATCAGTAGCCCTCCGAACCAATATGACCACGAATGCCGCTGTTAAGTTGACGATTGCCTTTAATGATCCTGACGCAGAGCCAGAAGAGCTAGATAAGCAGGCAGAACGTCTGATGGCTGAACTGAATGAAATGGATGAGGTTGAGGTGGATCGTGTGGCGGATCCGAATCCGCCAGAAGGCAACAAAGCATTAGGGGGGGTTTTGGTAGGTCTGCTCACGGCTGAGGTGAATGTTGCTAATGCCCAAAAACTAATGGGATTTCTGGGCGATCGCTTAGGTGGTAAGCCCATTGAACTTTCTGTAGAAGCCAATGGCAGGAAGCTCACTGTGAAAGCTCATAGTCGGGAAGAACTTGAAGTTGCAATTAAAGCAGCCCAAGATTTTGTAGCCGCATAGGCCAGGGAAGCAAATATGACAAAGGTTGCGTTGTTGATTGGGGTTAGCGAGTATGCGCCAGGTTTGAATCCCTTGCCTGCTGCAGTTAAAGATGTTGCCGCTTTACAACGAATTCTCCAAGATGCTGAGATGGGTGGTTTTAATGAAGTGAAGGTTTTAACCAACCCAGATCCTCAGTCCATGCAGTATGAAATAGAAACCCTGTTCACAGGACGCAGCAGAGATGATTTGGTACTACTGTTCTTTTCTGGGCATGGTATCAAAGATGATAGCAATAATCTATACTTCGCTACCCGCATCACGCAAAAGAATCCAAAGGGAGATCTGATTCGTTCTACAGCCGTTCCTGCTCGATTTATTCATGAAGTGATGAATAATAGCCGCGCGAAGCGACAAGCCATTATCTTAGATTGCTGCTTCAGTGGGGCATTTGATCCGGCTTTACAAACGAAGGATGATGGCTCAGTAGACTTACAAGGGCAGTTAGGGGCTGAAGGGCGAGTGGTATTGACCTCTTCTAGTTCAACGCAATATTCTTTTGAACAACAGGGTTCCGAATTATCCCTTTACACTCGTTATTTGGTTGAAGGGATCGAGACTGGAGCAGGCGATCGTGATGAAGATGGCAAAATCTCAATGCGAGAGTTGCATGACTATGCCAGCAGTAAAGTACACGAAACTGCACCTAACATGACTCCCAAACTCATTACCCTGAAAGATATGGGCTTTGAGATTGTCCTGGCTAAGGCAAAAGTGGCTGATCCGAAGCTGAGATACCGCCGACAAGTTGAACGATATAGCAGCCGCGGAACTATCTCTTCAATTGGACGAACTATTTTAGGAGAACTGCAAACCCAATTAAAGTTATCTCCAGAAGTGGCTAGAGATATTGAAGCTGAAGTTCTCCGACCTTATCAGGAGCGTTTAAAGAGTTTGCAGCAATATCGACAAGTATTCCTGGAAGCAGTGGAGCAGGAATACCCCTTACGTCAGGATGTCCAGTCTGAACTAGAAGATTTGCGGGAAGTTTTGGGATTACGGCAGGAAGATATAGAGCCAATTGAACAAGAAATTGTCGCTCAGGTCACTCAAAAAACAAAGGCTGAACGAGAAGATGATCAACAGAAGCTGCAGCATGATGAATTAGCATCAAGTGAAGCCACGATCGCACATCAGCAAGAAATACAGGTTGCCCAACAAAAACAGAATGAGCAGGCACCCCAATTAGCCGATACAAGCAACAACTTAGAATCCTTAAATCATCAAACAAGTTCTGCTCAAAACAGATTTAAATCTAAGTCTTTTATAGCTGCTGCCTCTAGCATCTTGATACTATTGTTCGGTGGTATCTTACTATCCAACAAAGCCCTATTCTCGAACAAGGTTAATAATGAAAACCATAGTGATGATAAAGTTACGACTTACACTGCGGGCGCATTAAGTATTACAGGTAACAGGCAGCATGTATGCAACGTGCTTCTGCCTCGAGGCCCTGGAATTGGAGGTAGTTTCTTCTATCCCGAAGAAGAAAAGCTGTGGCAAGAGCTTCAATGTAAGAGCCTCTATTGCGACTTGAATGATCCTAACTGTAGAAGTTCTCTGAAATCTCAATGGGTCAAACCCGATCAAGCCAGCTCTAATAAGAGTAATGCAGATGATAAGACGGACGATCAGATTGTAGATCAGATTCTTCAATCTCCAACTCAACCCATACCTCAGCGCTCCTATAGTATTGGGTCACTTAGTACTGAGCAAATGAATGGGTTGAATGGTTTGTTCAGTCAATTTAATCAGGTAGACAATTCATTAGAGCCTGTAGAGCCTGGTAGTGCAACAACTTATCAGGACTGGAAGGCTCTTTGCATTGGTGAACAAGGTCAATCTGGGTGCCCGAAGTCCGCAAAACATGAAATTGTCAGTTACGGAAACTTCTCGGACAGTGCGAGATTATGGACATCTAGAGGATGGGTGCTTTATAAGCCATAAATGTTAGCCCTACAATTCTGGAGGGGCAGGACAGGTAATGCTCATCGATCGCCCCGTTTTGGGATGAGTCAAGGTAAGGTGATAGGCGTGCAAATGATAGCCACAATCGCCAGGGACAGGAACCTTTTCAGGATGGCTGCAAGATGCTAATCGGGGAACGCCTCCCACGTCATAGAGGGGATCGCCAAGTAAGGGGTAGCCCACTGCGGCTAAATGAATCCGGATCTGGTGGGGGCGTCCGGTGAGAATGGTGACTTCTAGCAAAGTGGCATCAGAGCGACGCTGCAAAACCCGGCATTCACTGTGGGCAGGCAAGCCATTACTGGTCGCGCCATACACATAGCCCAGAACTGGATGAGAAAGTTTACCGATCGGCTGGGTAATGGTGAAGCCATCCTCTAGATCTCCGGCTCCCACCAGTGCTCGATACACTTTGCGAATCTGGCGATCGCGCATTTGTTGTGTCAGATGAGAGCGGGCCAGGGGCGATCGGGCCAGCAGCATTAAGCCAGACGTACCCCGTCCCAGGCGATGAATCGGGATGGGTGTGTCCTGGGGATACTGCTGTTGCAATTGCCAGAGCAACGTATGTTCTAAAAATCCTCCCCCCGGTAAGACAGGTAATCCAGCAGGCTTGGCGATCACCCACAGATCTTCGTCCTCATGCAGAATTTCAAAGGCCAGTGGCACCTCTGGTTCTTCCCAGGGGGGGCGGTGATAAGTGAGCCATTGTCCAGCCTGCAACCGTTCCTCAGCCGTGGTTACTCGGTCATTCAATAACACCTGCCCCAGAACAATTCGTTCCTGCCATTCAGATGGACTGGAGTGACGATAGTGACGGGTGTAATACTCCAACACCGTTTGCCCTACCGATCGGCGATCGACCTGTTCTCGATAACTCCAACCCTGATTCATCATCCCACCTATTCACCCCCCCACCTCTTAACACTTTGTGGAATCTACACGCAATAGACATTAAGATCGCTATGATCCAAAATGTATGACTAACTTTATTGAAATCGCTTAGAGTTTCCCATGACCTCCTACGCTTCTTCGACGGCTCGAGCTGAGATGACTGAATTGCGGCGTTTGCGGGGCTTATTGCCACCAGAGTTGCAAAGTTGGGTTTCGGTTGAGGCGACCACTGCCGTCAATCCACCCTTAATTACCTCGGAAGAAATTGGTAAAGATGAGGTGGAGGTGCTGATTGACATGGTGAAGTGGGAGCAGTTGGCGACAGACCAGCGAAATCTCCTCTTCTGGCATGAAGTGGGCCGCATCCAAAACGACACGATTCCCAGGGATGGTTGGGAAATGGCAGCCCTGGCGATCGGCCTGGGGGGTGCTGTGGGTGAACTCTGGGTGCAGGATGGCCTGTTGCTGGTTCTGGCCCTGGCGCTATGCGGTGTTTCGGGCTGGCGCTTGTGGCAGAAGAATAACAACGAGAAGACCGTAAAGGATTTGATTGAGGCCGATGAACGGGCGATCGCGCTGGCCACTCGATTTGGCTACAGCTTGCCCAATGCCTACAAGAGCCTGGGAAGTGCTCTGAAGGTACTGATTGAACAATCGCCCAAGAAGAAACTGCGGTCTAGATATGAGTCCCGGTTAGATGCGCTGAAGAAGAGTGCAGCCAAGGCCAAAGCCCGCATGAAAGAGCAGCAGCCTGTTGATGAAGCGTATTAGGCGCTTTCCAGAAACGTGATGTTGCGAATCGTGGGGGCTGGTTTTGTCCATTAATTAGGATTTGATCAGGTTTTCCACAAAAAATTGAAGTTTTTTACAGGTTTTCCACAGGTTTCCATAGGTTTTCCACAGCCTGAGAAGGGAGCAACAAACAAAGAAACAAGGGGAAAGAATCAACCTTTCCCCTTGCTTGATTTTTGGGTTGATTTTGCTCCTATTCCCACTCGATCGTGCCCGGTGGCTTGGAGGTAATGTCATACACTACCCGATTCACGCCGCGCACTTCATTGACGATGCGATTGGAGATAGTTTCCAGCAGATCATAGGGAACTCGTGCCCAGTCTGCAGTCATGCCATCTTCACTGGAGACAAAGCGCAGGACGATCGGGTAAGCGTAAGTGCGCTGATCACCCATCACACCAACACTGCGAATCGGTAACAGGACGGCAAACGCTTGCCAGAGATCGTGATAAGTTCCAGAGCGATTGATTTCCTGACGCACTATAAAATCGGCATCCCGCAGAATATCCAACCGTTCATCGGTGACTTCTCCCAGGATACGAATCGCTAAACCGGGACCAGGGAAGGGATGACGGTTGACAATTTCTTCGGGCAGGCCGATCGATCGTCCAACCTTACGAACTTCATCCTTAAACAGCTTGCGTAGAGGCTCGACTAGCTTAAAGCGGAGGTCTTTCGGCAACCCACCGACATTGTGATGGCTCTTGATCTTGACGGCCACCCGTTCTCCCGTTTTGGGATCGACGTTGGTATCGGCAGATTCAATCACATCCGGATACAGCGTGCCCTGTGCCAGGTAATCAAATGGCCCCAGACGACGGGATTCTTCCTCGAAGACGCGAATGAACTCATGACCAATGCGTTTGCGTTTTTCCTCTGGGTCGGTGACACCCGCGATCGAATTCAAGAACCGTTCTCGCGCATTCACATACTCCACAGGAATGTGAAATTGCTCCCGGAAAAGCTTCACCAACCGTTCCGGTTCCAGTTTCCGCATAAAGCCCTGGTCAATGAACATGCAGGTAAGTTGATCGCCGATCGCTTTGTGCAGCAGAAAGGCTAGAGTAGAAGAATCCACACCACCGGATAACGCTAGCAGCACTCGCTTATCACCGACTTTGGCCCGGATTTCTCGAATCGATTCTTCTACAAAGGCAGCGGTTGTCCAGCTAGGTTCGCAGTCGCAGATGTGATAAACAAAGTTGCGGATGAGTGCCTGTCCGCCAACGGAATGCACCACTTCCGGGTGGAATTGCACACCGTAGAGCTTTTTGTGGTGGTGGGCGATCGCGGCGTTGGGCGTGTTCTCGGTATGAGCCAGAATTTCAAATCCATCGGGAAGGCGGGTGACAGAATCCCCGTGGCTCATCCACATGGTGCTGCCGTCTTCCACATTGGTCAGCAGATCGGTGGGGTCGTCAATCATGAGGGAAGCTTTACCATATTCGCCGCGCTCGGATTGTTCTACTTCACCGCCCAGTTGCTGCACCATCAGTTGCATGCCGTAGCACACGCCCAGGACAGGAATTCCCAGCTTCCAGATTTCTGGGTCACAATGAGGGGCACCCTCGCTGTAGACGGAACTGGGGCCACCGGACAAAATAATGCCTTTGGGATTGAGTTGGCGAAGTTGTTCTGCCGTGGTGCGATAGGACAGTACTTCCGAGTAGACCTGAGTTTCCCGGATGCGGCGGGCGATCAGTTCTGAGTATTGCGAACCAAAGTCCAGAATGACGACCATCTGACGGTTCAGATGTGGCATGGAATCAGTTGAAGTAAGCGGTTGAGTTTGTAGAGTCACCACTGGAGTCCTGGTAATTGAGCTAGGTGAACGAATAGGGTGTCTACGAAAACAGTCTATGAAGAAACTATTTACAAAAATTAAAAATTAATGCCTTTATTCTAACGCGACTGACAAACCTGTTTCAGTAAATTATCTCCAATCATGCTGGTGGTAATAATGTGTCGCTGGCGATCGAACAGCACAGTACCCACCGTCACAGAGCGATCGCAGTGAGTCCGAATATAAACCTGAGAGCGGCGATCAATGGTAGCGGCGATCGCCCCATAGACTATGTTTACCCATTGGCTACCGGTACGATCGTCCAGTGCCCGTAAGTAAGCAAGGCCATCCTCAGCCGTTGGACTGGCAAAGATTTTTTGCATTTCCTCCGCTGGCAAACCCGCGTTGGCACAGTGGGCCGTGAGAATTTCCAGGCGTCCATCTGCCACATGATGATGGGTATGAAAAATGCCGCCTGCCAGCTTCAACAGCTTACCGTGATAGCCAAACAGCAGAATTGATTTTACCCCCTGGATGCCCGCTTCTACCAGCAACGGTCCCAACCAGTTTGCGGTTTTGATTAAGCGATCGGGATCCACCCCTAACCGCTGGCTCAAGTCCAGTCCGTTCTCTCCCACACAAAACACCAGGGCATCAAACTGATCTCGCTTCTGGCGTAACTCCTCCCGGTACGCCTGCAACTGTCCCGGAGCACTCAACGGTTGAGAAATACCACTGGTGCCCAGTAAAGACAACCCCTCAACCACCCCAAAGGCTTCATTTGATGTGCGTTTTGCCAGTTCTCGTCCCTCTGGCAGGATAAGCGTGACTTGCAGCTTTTCCTCTGGTTGTAGAAGCGGTCGCAGGTTTTCCAAAAATAACCGTCTGGCATAGCGGGAAATGGACAGTTCTCCCGCCTGCGATCGCCCCACTCCTTCCCCAGCGACTATCACTACGGGATCGGTTTGATTTGCCTCACCCCATTCCACCAGAGCCCAAATGGGGGTGTGCCGGGTCAAATCCAGATTGTCTCCGGGATCGCTACGAGCGATGGCTAATGCCTGTTCTTTACCCAGCCAAGCCACCTGCTCGATCTCAATCTCCACCGTTTCAGTAGGCTCCAAAAGCTGGACAGGTACAGCAGCAATGGGTGGGGAGGATCGCAGTCGGTGCAAGGCCGCGATCGCAGCCGCACAGGCAAACACCGGCAGCGTGTAACCAGAACGGGGAGCAATCATCGAAATGAGAACCTAAAGGATCGAGAGATGGTATCGTAGTTTTCGCTCATGTTGATTTATCTCCACGCCCCTGTCCTAACAAGGTGTATCTCACTCAAGGATTGCTATATCCTAATCCCTAATTGTAATGACACCAGAGGTTCCATTTGAGCGGTGCGTTACGCTAGCGCTAACAGCACCCTACGGATACGATCTGGTTTGTCAATACACCTGATCCCTGATCCCCGCCCCCCTTTCCCTCCTATGGCCCAACCTGCTGTTTTCATGGATCGCGATGGTGTGCTCAATATTGAAGCAGGCTACATTCATCAGGTGGAGAACTTGCATTTAATTCCCGGTGTAGCCCAGGCGGTGAGAAAGTTGAACGATGATGGCATTTTCTGCTGTCTGGTGTCCAATCAATCGGGGCCAGCACGAGGCTATTATCCAGCCAGCCATGTGGAAGCCTTGCACGATCGTCTGTGCCGCCTGTTGCAGTCAGAAGCAGGTGCCCACCTGGATGCCCTGTACTATTGCCCCTACCTGAGCCAACCAGAAGGCGGCATAGATCCGCATTACACCCGCTGGAGTACCTGGCGCAAACCGAATACGGGCATGTTCATTGCCGCGGCCTGGGATCACGATTTAGACATTTCCCGCAGCTTTATGATTGGGGACAAAGCCACGGATGTGGATATGGCTCACAATGCAGGTTGCGTTGGCATTCTGGTACAAACGGGATTTGGGGAACAGGTTCTCAGTGGCGATTACCAGCACCACACTCAACCAGACTACATTGCGAAAGACTTGTCCGATGCGGTGGAGTGGATTTTGCAGCAATGAAAATCTGCCGCTGCCCAGCCATCGGTTTCCGGCACTCTGTTTTGTCGCACCTCAACGCCTTCCTGGTTAGAAACACACGGGAGGGTGACCGGGTAGCGCCCAATAAATCCGCCCTACAAATAATTAAGGCTACTTACTTAAAAGCCACAAATAGTTTTTGCCTTCTGTTGCGAAGGTGTCTCACCCGGTAAGGATTTTACAGCGGGACACCATTGGGCGATCGCCGTTCTGGCCTGAGCGTAAAGTTGGGGATTGTCTTGAGGCACCTTATCTGCCGCGAGAATGGCAATATCCATCTGCTGCTGGCTGGCCCGTCGTTGGGCAATGTCAAAAATGGTCTGACTCCATTCCTGGATCGCCGCCTTTGTTTCTGGATAAACCGCATCCCCCGGTGGGACGTTTCTGGCTTCGTCGATCGCATCCCGGTAAGGGGTAGCCTGATCACTCTGCACCATCTTTCTCGCTCGATCGAGAATTACCTGCCCTGACAACGGCTTCGCCTCTGGTGGGCTAAAGTCCAAGGTTCCAGGGGGAGACAGGGCGGTACCGGGCACCGGAGCAGGAGAAGCAGAATCTTCTGCGGGAGATGGACTGGCTGCTATAGAGGGTTGACCATTTGGTACTGTATTGGGAGGTAGGGGAGTCGTTTCAGGGGGTGCTTGGGTGGGAGCAACCGGAGAGTTGGGAACCGGGGTTGAGGGGATGCCAGTACCAATGGAGTTACCCGTAGAAGCCATTAATTGAGAAGCAGTCCCCAGGGAAGTCCAATTTCGTCCCAGTACGCCCGCCGCCAGTAACAGAGAAATCAGGCTGCCCCACATCCACACCGATCGCCACTGTTTGGGATTACTTTCCTCAAGCGGTTTCTCTGGCTCCGGCACTCGCGCAACAGGATCGGATTTTTGCGGTTGGCTAGCTGCCTCGACAGGTAGACGGGTGGGAGCAAGGGAGTCTGAAGCCGGATGAAAATCATGTAACGGATTAGTCGGTGTTGTCGCAGCTTGCAGAACCGTGGGCTGACCGGATAAGGGAACGGCTCATGCTGGAGTAGAGGGAGGAGGGCTGGCAGTTGGACGCTTAAAAGCAGCAGAGTGAGCCGTAGGGGGAGCCATGGTGACGATCTTAGGAGCCGCTGTGGCGCGATCGTCCTGCGTACTGGTTGCAGGGTAAGTTGCAGGGAGCGGGGATCCGGCATGGTTGGCTGCATCCTGATTCCCAAGTGCTACAGGTATCAAGGGCTGGTGCAACTTTTCTACAGGACAGATGAGCAGCGGCTTTTGGATCGGTTGCCAGTAATGCTGGCTCAATTCCGGCAGGCGATCGCCCAAAAATTGGGTCAGGGCTGCGATCGAGGTACCGGGTTGATAGTGCCATGCTTCCAGCAAGGCCATCGTAAATAATCCCTGTCCCAGACCAGACACCTCATGGGAAAACTGACCTGGTTGACAAGACAGCAAGGTTGGTACACCTAACTGATGAGCCACCTGCGCCGTTTGCAAACCCACACCCTGGCGGGAGGAAATACTTTGCTGGCTGCGGCTCATATCCAGCAAAAACAGCAAGGAACCATTAGATACAACTGCCTTGATCTGGTTCAGGATGGTGGAAATGGCAAGGCAGGTTAAGGGAATGTCTGCCGGATTACCATCCCCAGGTACCAGATAATCCTGCCCTTCATGCACGGCTCCATGTCCGCTGAAAAAGAACCAGACTAAGTCATCGGGATGCAGGTAGTGTTTGGTGAGTAGCTCAAGCCAGCTTAAGAGGTTCACCCGGGTCGGTTGGGTGGGTTTACCCCAGACTGGAGGCGATGTATCAGTGAGCAGCAAGCAGTGTTCCGCCTGAAAACCCAGTTCATGAGTCAGGTAATGGTGAACACTTTGTGCATCTTGTTGCGCACAGCTTAATGGCTGAAAGTGTTGATAATGATTCAGCCCAACAACAATTGCCCACTGTCTCATCACAGATGCCCCAAGTCTTTCTCACTAACATACCCACAGCCCATTCCGACCCAACAGCAACTTTTATTCAATTATTCAATGATTTACTAAATCAGATGCAAAATAGACAGGGAACTGAATTGGCGGCTGTCAAGATGTGCAATAACCCTGTTACTACTATACGCGCTAAAACCACTCCCCACCCCATCTTTCACTTGACCACCCTGGGTCTGGTGGCTGTACTGGGACTGGCCAGCGTTGGAGTGATGACCGATGCGATCGCACCTCCAGCCGCCCATGCCTATGTTTCCAGAATTAATGTGGTGCTGGATGTGCAACCTGGGGAGACATTTGAGGCGTTCCTGAGTCGGGCTGAAGGAGTGGCCAGGGCCGCTGTGCAACGCAGTTTCAACCGGGATATTTTGATCACAGAGGTGTATGCGATCGTGGTGGGGCAACAGAATGGCGGCAGCGTACAGGTGCTCTCCATGCAAGTGAGCCGTAACCAATGGCGCAGTTTTCCCGATCCTCGCCGTTGGGCCACCTATTACCAGAACGCTAAGTTTTTACTGGGATTTGGGCGATCGCCTGCCACACGTTAAGATCAAAACATCGTCTGTGGGGAAAGTGACGATGACCCAAGCTCAGGCAAAATTCACCAGCTTTGAAGACTATCTGTCCTACAGCAATGACATGGACATGGAAGGATTCTACGAATTAATTGATGGAGAGCTAGTTGAATTGCCGCCAGAGTCAGAAGAAAATAATTGGCTTGCCTTAAATCTGCGCGATTACCTGATTCGAGTGGTGCGCCGTCGCCTGGTGCGGGTTCATGCTTGCGAGGTACAGGTGCCAGTTTTACAACCGGGAGACGCTGCTAACCGCTTTCCTGATTTGGTAGTGCTGCGCCAGGAGCATCTAGAACTCACCCAACGACGACTAACCATCACTCTGGATATGCCGCCACCCCGCCTGGTTGCGGAAGTGGTCAGTCCCGGTAAGACCAATCGTGACAGAGACTATATTCACAAACGGGCACAATATGCGGCGAGCGGCGTGCCCGAATATTGGCTGCTCGATCCAGTCGCTCAAACCGTGATGGTGCTGACGCTGGAGGGAGAAGCTTACCGGGAGGTCGGTGTATTCGGTAAACAGGAGGCGATCGCCTCCATCGAATTTCCAGAACTGGAGCTAACGGTGGAGCAGATTTTTGAAGCTGAC
>JBBIQC010000018.1:0-5036 GCA_037442585.1 Oscillatoriales cyanobacterium bin_317 | reverse complement strand
TCTGAGTCCGTAAAGCACGGGCGATCGCAGCCGTTGCACCAGCCCCGAAAGGCTCCTTCGTGAATCCGTCACACTCCCACATAGCTGAACGCAGACCAATGAAACGGATGGACAAAATCGCGACCGCCCGGATGAGAGAGAATCAGGGGCTTGTTAAAGATAATCGACGGTGCTGTCGGAAATTTTATGGGTTCAGTGGTTTGTGCATGGGTGAGGCCGTCACCCTTTAGAGAACCACTGCCTGCTGGCTGAAAGCCTTATCTAGCAACGGAGAGGGGGGGATTCGAACCCCCGTTGGGTTGCCCCAAACTTGATTTCGAGTCAAGCGCATTCAACCGCTCTGCCACCTCTCCAGGAGGAAATTAACCCTAGCCTACCAGCCTCATACCAAGCCCGATAGCCAGTGTATTCTTCAGGGTAGCATTGGTCAGCGTAGCATTGGAAGCTACCCAAAACCAAACCTGGCGATAATGAGAATACTTGAAGTTTGGCGGGAGGTCGGGAGATGACTGTTACGTCTCAGAAGATGACCTTTGATGAGTTCCTGGCTTATGACGATGGGACAGATGCCTGGTATGAGCTAGAGAATGGGGAATTGATTGCTATGCCTGTTGAGAGCGAAATGAACCGCCGGATAGCCATGTTTCTGGTGGCGACCTTGCTCAAACTCGGCATCTCGTGCGATCGCCTGTCGCTGAAAACGGAAATTGCCGTGAGCAGTACCAGAGTATCAGTACGGGTTCCTGATCTGGTGGTGTTTTCTGAGGAAGGGGTGGCTGCGTTGGAGGGAGCCAGTCGATCGCTGGTATTGCTGGATATGCCACCCCCCCTGTTGGTGGTTGAAATCGTTAGTCCGGGTCAGGAGAATCAAGATTACCGCTACAAGCGATCCGAGTATGCCGCACGTGGGATTGCTGAATACTGGATTATTGACCCAATGCAGCAAAAAGTGACCGTGCTGGAATGGGTGGAAGGCTTCTATGAGAAAAAGGTTTATACCGGAGATGAGCATATCACCTCGCCACTATTAGGCAATTTAGACCTCACCGCAATCCAGATTTTGCAAGGACGTTAGCCAGAACCCTCACTGGTGGCTGGAGGGTAGGGGGGAATGGCTAATAATTTACCAAAGCCAGCGGAAAGTGAAGCCCAAGGATCTGAGCATTTTTCTACAGCAGGCGACCCAAATCTCTGATTTATTTTCCTAATCAAGAACGCTTTGGAAATGCAAAGTAAACTCCGAATCGTAGGGTGGGCACGTCTACAAAACCTTACTGTGAGAAGATTTACACAATTCTGGATAGTGCCCACCCTACCGTCGATCTGTGGGATCCTCCTGTAAACAAATAATGTGGGTTTATCGTTCAATCTGCTTTTCCCTGGCTGCCAGGATTGCAATCATCTTGTCTAAGTCTTTGGTTTTGATGGCGCGGATTTGCATTAACAAAGCTTTGAGCATTGAGCATTCATCATCACTCAAGATAATCATCCTTGCTCACCCCTTGCTGCATCGATTAACTCTTGTGCAAGTTGTCTCATATTCGATCGCTCAAACGGACAGCTAACCACTAGCGGATCACCTGCCAGATAGCTCAGAGCTTCCCTTACTTCCTGTTGATCAATCCGCTCACCAGTTAATAAACGAGTGAGCAAATGTACTAAGTTAACCTGTTGAGCATCAGAAATGATGTGCATAGGCTTTAACCTCTGAATTTCATTTAATAGTTAATACATTAGCAAATCAATTTGCTATGTCAAGCTTTATTTTGCTAAATAGCTATTTATTTCAGTATATGCACACATAAAAGCTGGGAGTAATCTAGGTTATGGTGCGGTTCCTTAAAACTTCTGTGGGTAAGCTGACGTTCCAGCAATGGTTAAAATTGCAGCGTGGTATTGCTGGTGTGTCTCAGGCTCAAATTGCTGAAAATTTAGGAGTAAAACCCCAAACTGTAGGCAATTGGGAAGGTGGAAGGTCTGTTCCCAGTCTAGATCCCGACCAAATGTGGAAACTATGCGATCAATTAGGTGTAACCCTGGAGACGCTTGCAAAAGCTTTTAGAGGTGAAATTTCTGTGGATGAGTGAAGCGAAGTAGCTGGTGGCACTTTTTCTGAGCACCAGCCAACAAGATATTGAGGTTTATGTATCTACTAACCAACGTGGTCGATCGAGATACCAAAGGTAAGTTCAAAGAATCCCCAGACTCTCTTCACCCCAAAACGATTGGACTACGTTTGCACAAGTCACACTACCAGCGCTTTTTAGATTTAGCGGATGAACTGGGAATACGTCCTACTGAGCTTGCAAGAGATGTTATTGAGAAATGAATTGATAGCCAGGAAGATAGAGTCTGAGTAATGGTGTTACGATTACTGGTTTTTGAGAATGTTCCCATGCCCTACAGCCAATTCACGACGATCGGCAAAGCGAAAGCAGCCTGTAATCTGATGACAATTTAGGACGATCGCTCCATTCCCAACGTTGAGTTGATCACACCCTCGAATTTACTGGCCGGTACGCTCAAAGAAACCTAGATCACTCAAAGAAATCTGGATCATTATGAGGATGTTTGAGAAGTCGCGATCGCCCTGTGTAGGGGCGTGGCATTCGGCCAAGGATCCCTAAAAACTACCGCAAAACTGTTACCCGAATGCTACGCCCTTACAGATCAAGGGTATAAACCGGGGCTTTTAAAGCACCCCCTTAGAGCCTGAGCCGTATTGAAGAATAGTGTCCACAGCCGTCTGAAATCCTCGTTCCTTTGTCCATTGGATAGCGCCGTCTCGCCCGGTGTAGTAGAGCGTGATGCCAGCCTGTTGAAGTTGGCTCAGGGTGTCGGAGTCAAGGGTGGAAGCTGTAGCGATCGCCACTTGAGGCTGAATCTGGCTGACCAACTCCGGGTTGAGAGTTTTGCCGTTCCACCACACCACCTGTGCCTGAGGTAGTAAACCGGATTTGCTCAGCGTTGCTTGCTCCGTTGCGGAGAGGGAACTGAGCCACAGCCAGGTTTGATTGTGAATCGTTAACTGGGCCACGGTGGGCTGGTCACGAAGGAGGGTGGCCTGGATGGCACCATACTTCACTGGTTGATTCAGGGGTAAGGTTGTGGGACTTTTAACAGAAAGCTGTTGGGATAGGGTCTGCCAACCCTCGTCGGGCGATTGGGAATTGGGGACGATCGCCCAGTGAATCTGGTTAATTCCTGATTGTTGCAGAAAGGGCAGTAACGTGAATTGGGCTGTTTTGGCATCACCGCCATTGATCACAGTAATCCGTCCGCGATCGCGAATTACCATCACAGGTTCTCGTGCCGCCAACACGGTCACTTGCGTCAGGTTTGCTCCGGCCCAGAGCGGAATCAGGATGGCCACCAGGGCGATCGCCAGGGCAATTTGCCAGCGCCGTTGCCAGAACGGATGAAATGTGACCAGCAGCAACAGTCCATATAAACCAATCACCGTCAGTGCAGAAATCGTGCCTACCGCATAGCTATTTCCGGGTAAGCGGGAAAAGCCATCCACGATCGCAATCAATCCCTGGGTGGGATACTTCAAACACCAGGCCAACGCACTTCCAGCAGGACTCCAGATTAACGCCGCTAAGGCACTCGCCATGCCCCCTAAACTGATCAGGGAAATAAAGGGAGTGGTGATTAAATTGGCTGGAATGCTGTAGGGAGACAACACGCCAAAGGCACCCAGTTGCAGGGGTAACGTCCACAGATAGGCGGCGATCGGCACTGCGATGAAGGGGATCAGGCCACCGGGAAGCCAATCCAGTTGTTTGCTGAGGGCGGGTACCGTGACTAACAGCCCCATTGTGGCCAGAAAGCTCAATTGAAAGCCCAGGTCCCAAATCCACAAAGGATTGACGAGCAGCAGCAGGGTGGCTGTCAGCAGCAGGGAATTCAAAGGTTTAACTTTGCGATTCAGCACCAGAGCGACCAGACCGCCGAAGCCCATAATTGCGGCTCGCAAAACGGCAGGTTGCAATCCGGCCAGTCCGACAAATCCTAATAAGGAGAGGGTGCCAGTCAGAAATTGCACCCGTTCGGAAAAGCGGCGAGTCAGTACCAGTACCACTCCTAAAATGAGGCTGGTTTGAAAGCCGGAAGCCGCCAGCGCATGCGCCAATCCGACTCGTACAAAGGCATCTTTCACAGTAAAGGGCAGGTCAACCGCCTTACTGCCCAACACCATCGCACTCACCAGCGGCCCTTCGGGAGTTCCCAATCCCTGCTGTTGCGATCGCACAATTTGCTGTTGCACTTTCCACAATCCCCAGGCTGAGGACGGTTGCAGTAAGGTCACCTGTTCGCCGCTCAATCCAGCAAAACTACCATCCTGCTGTAAATACTTCTGAAAATCGAAACTACCAGGGTTTGTAGCCGCTTTGGGTAGGTACAGCGATCCCGACACCCTCACCTGTTGACCAGGATGCAAATCACGCCCCTGCTGCCAGGGAACTGTGACGTAAACTCTGCCTGTTACGGGCTGATTGTCGCCAATGGGGGCAATTCGCTGGGCTTCCAACCAGAATTGCGCCTTTTCGCTACGGGTCATGCGGGGCAAACTGGTCACTTTACCTTCTACCAACACATCTGCGGAAGTTGTGTTGGCTTGAGTTAACAGTTGGCTGACATCCTGCGATCGCGGTTGCGGCATTCGCATCTGGAAGTAGAGACTGGCTAGCAAGCCAACTATTCCAGCCAGCAACCAGATTCGGGAACTGGGAGCCGCTCTCCGGATCCAACGTCTGGCGATCGCGGCACCCATTCCCAGGGCCAAAATTATCCAACCACCCCAGGGAACTGCTGTAGCCAGCAATCCCAAGATATAGGCAAGGCATAAAACAACTGCCGCCACAGGCCCCATGATGCACTCCAGACTGTTCAATAGATGCTCCCAGTAGAGTGCCCATAGGTGGAAGGGAGTTTTGAGTTTTAAGTTTTAAGTTTTGAATTAGGAAGGAGCTTGATCTACTGGACAGTGCAAAGTTATTGATGCTCACCAATAGTGGTATCAATCTGTTGAA